>NZ_JBHYUU010000171.1:0-17430 GCF_042749955.1 Kitasatospora sp. NPDC059462
CTTCCCACTCCGAGCGGCACGACACAGCTCCGTTGGCCCCTTGCCGGCCGCAAGGGGCCGACGGAGGACAGGGCTGGGGGTATGGGTCTTGCCGCATCTGTACGGGGGGGCCGTATGAGCCTGGGAGTCCACTTCGCCATCGATGCGGAGACCGCCGATCGCCTGCTCGCGGCCGCCGACGACGATGAGGTTGCTGCGCTCGTCGAGGAGATCGAGGACGAGGGCATCGGTGTCGGCCACTGTGACACCGACAAGGCGTGGGACGCCATCCGTCGCAGCCTGACCGACGGTTGCCTTGGCTACGACAACGGCACCTACCCCCTGAACGCTGTGACCGGCTCGCCCAACAGCAACGTCTGCGTCGGCACCAGCTACGTCTTCTCCATCAGCAAGACCTGACCAGTGGGCCGGCTTCAACCGGACCCGAGCGGCAGAGCGGCCGTCCGCCGACCGGCGGACGGCCGCACGCACCGTCAGACCGACTGCGCGAACTCGACGAAGGACTGCCAGGCGGTCGGTGAGAAGGCGAGCTGGGGGCCGGACTTGTCCTTGGAATCACGCACCAGGACCGACTCGGCCGTCTCGGCGACCTCGACGCAGTCGCCGCCCTCGTTGCTGCTGAAGCTGCTCTTGAACCACAGCAGATCGTGGCTCATCAAACCGACTGCGCGAACTCGACGAAGGACTGCCAAGCCGCCGGGGAGAAGGCGAGCTGGGGACCGGACTTGTCCTTGGAATCACGCACCAGGACGGACTCGGTGGTCTCGGCAACCTCGACGCACGCACCGCCCTCGCCGCCGCTGTAGCTGCTCTTGAACCACACCAGATCGCTGCTCATCGCTCTCCCAGCATCTTCTCGATCAAGGACAGGGACTCCTGCGGAGAGTGCGCCTGCGCTCTGAGGGTGCCGTATCGCACGTTCAGGAGACGAACCTCCTCCGCATCCGTGATGAGCCTACCGTTCATCTGCACTTCCATGTAGCCGGTCTGCGGGCGCCCCTTGGGCGTGATCAGGATGAACGAACCGTCCAAACCGGCGTTCTCGGCCCGGTCCATCGGCATAACCTGAAGCGTCATACCGCGGGCGTCCCCGATCTCCAGGAACCGTTCGAGCTGCCTTCTGTGCACCTCCGGTCCCCCAATCCGCCGGTGCAGAACACCCTCGTCGATCACCCAGCTGAAGACCGCGCGGGGCCACCGGGTGAGGATCTCCTGTCGCGCCATCCGAGCCGCCACCCGGATCTCGACCATCTCCTCCGCCAGCAACGGCTGCCGCATCCGGAACACAGCCCGGGCATAGTCCTCCGTCTGGAGCAGCCCCGGCGCCAGGAACGAGCTCCAGTCGTGGTGTTCGAGCGCCGCGGCCTCCAGGCTGGCGTAGCTCCGGAACCACTCGGGGTGCCGCACGCGCGCCCTGGCCTTCGCCCGCTCGATGTCCTGCGCGATGACGAGCAGCAGCCCGCCGGCGTCCAGCACCCTTTCCGCCGCCTCCAGCAGCTCCCGCTGCGGCGTCCGCTTCCCCTGCTCCACCGCACCGATCAGGCTCTCGGTGTAGCCGACCTCCTTGGCGAACTCCTTCTGCGTCAGCCCCGCTCGCTCGCGCAGCAGCTTGATCTGTCGACCGATCGCCCGCAGGAAGTCCGACAACCCCGACAGGTCCTCGTCCAACTGCGGACGCGTGACGTCGCTACTCTCGCCGACGCCCTGAACCTCTTCCATTTCGGCCTCCCCTGGCCCTGAACCACACCGCACTGTCCGCTCACGCGCAGGCACGCACCGTGCCCGCCGAATGCATCGTCAGCGTAGTGCGGGAGAAAGCCTGTTCCCCTACGTTCCTGCGACTCCCCCGCCGCATCCGAGTCGCCGTCCGCCTCCAGGGCCTGTTGTCCAGCCGGACCGCAGGCGGCCCTTCTGATGCCCAACTCCCTTGGGCCGGAGGCCCTTCCGCGCACCTCACGGGCAGCCGAGAAGCCAACTGGCGCACCCGGGCACGGGTTCGAACCGCACCACGCGCGCACCCCCGCGCGCCGGGCGTGCACCACCACGCTCCGCAACTCGCCCGAGGCCTTCCCACTCCGTCAGTCGGTCGCCGTCGCGGCGAACCGGTACCAGGCGCAGCGGCGGACGTGGTCCTCCAGCTCAGCCGGCGACGCGTCCGCCAGACCCTGGCCGGCTCGACGGCGACCACACCGAACGCGGTCTTCGCCCCCGGCCCCGGCAGCTCCCCCAGATCCGCCAGGCAGTCCGGTCCCCGTGCGAGGAGGGCGTGCGGCACCACGCGCGGCGCCAGGGGCTCGGCGAGCGTGAAGGTCCGCGCCTCGACGCGGGCCTCCGACTGCTCACCCTCGCCCACCCAGTTCGCCACCGGTGCGGCGAGGGCCTCGGACCAGACAGGCCCGCAACTCCTCCGGGGCGGCACCGGCCGCGTCGCCCCCGTCGAACACCGCCACCAGACCGGCCAGCCGCTGACACGCGGCCGGCAGCGAGGCCAGGGAGCGGGCCCGCTCCGGATCCTGCGGCGCGGCCCTGGCGAGCATCCGTACCAGTTGCCCGACGGGCTCGGCCCCGGGCGTCACCGCGAGCAGCCGCACCAGCCGGTCGAGGAGGCCGTCGAACTCCGCCGCCGTGAGTCAATCTTGAGCGCAGGATGTGGGTGGTGTGCCCGGTCATGGGAGACTGCTCCGTCGACTGGGGAGAGTGTGGCCGTGGAAACGGCCAACCGCGCACTGACGGCGGACATGACTGCGGCACTGAGGTACTGGCCCGGTGTCATATCGGCAGGCCAGAAGCATCCCCCGGACCCCGTGGACATGACCGTCCTGCCGCTCGTCGCGAAGGGCGGGTTCACGGACGACTGGCTGATCCGTTTCCAGGCCAAGATGGGTGACGTTGTCATCGGCCCTGCCGTTGTCCCGGCCGGCCGGCCGGAGCCGCATCCGTTCGGACGGATTCTCACCGGGTTGATGGACCTGCACGGGATTTCGGTCAGGGACATGGCCAGGGCCGCCGGACTGTCGATATCCACCATCCACATGCTCCGCCACGGGCAGCACCCGAATGTGCTGCAGGCCCGCCTGATCGCCGGGATCCTGGACATGTCCGAAGCGGACGTCAGAGTCATCGCCGGACTCGACGACGGCGGCACGCAGTAGTTGACCTGTTCCTTGCGGCCCGTGTGGTCGGCGCCGTCGAGGGCGAAGCAGCGCAACGCGGTGAACCGGGCCTCGATGCGGTCGAGCCAGGAGCTGTCGGTCGAGGTGTAGGCGATCTCGACGTTTGTCGTCAGGTGCAGGTGGCGCGCCGCCGGGGCTCGGGTCTGCGGTCGGGGGCCTTGCCCTCGCCAACGTGTTCGGCCCCTTGCCGACCGGGGTGCGGCTGGCGGTTGAGCGGGCCGGATCCGGGCTCTCCGGCCTCGGGTACGACCTCGCCGTCGGCGATCGCGTCGAGGTGTTCGACGGGGGGCTTCTCGGCGGTGGCCTGCCCGTCAGTGCCCGGGCTGCCCGGCCCCGGGCCGTCGGCCGGGACCGGGCAGCCGGCGGCCCTACGAGGCCGGAGCGGGCTCGGTCTCCTGGCGATCGGCGGCGGCGAGGGCGGCGAGGTGGCGTTCGGCGGCGCGGAGCTTGCGGCCGTCCGGGCCCGGGAGGTGGGCGCGCAGCTCGATGATCTCCGGGGCGATCCGGAGCGCCTCGGCGCGGTCCCGGATCGCCCGCCAGCAGGCCTCGGCGTTGGTCGCCGCGTGCTGGGTCTCCGGGTGCTCGGCGCCCTGGGTGCGGAGCAGCGAGAGGGCGACCTCGCGGTAGAGGTCGGCCGCCTCGGCCGTCCGCCCGGCGAGGCGGGAGACGTGGGCGCGGACCTGACGGACCTGCAGCACCGGGGCGGAGACCGGGCCGTGCTCGGCGATCGCCTCCAGTTCGAGGGCGAAGGCGAGGTCGGTGGCGGCCGCGTGGTCGCCCGCGTCGGCGCTGCGGACGATCCGGCCGATCACCTCGCGGTAGTCGGCGCGGGGCTCCGAGTGCTCGGGTTCGGGCGTGGGCTCGGGCTCCGCTGCGGGCTCGGGGGCCGGGGGCTGCCAGGCGCCGGGCTTCACCAGGTCCACGGGGTGCGGCGGGAGCGGCGGGGTGGGCGGCATCCCGGGCTTCAGCAGGCTCACCGGTCCGTCGGGCACCGGCGCGGCCACGGCGGGGGCAGCGGCCGGCTTGTCCAGGGTGACGACCGGCCGGGGCACCGCGTCCTGCGGGGCGGCCTCCCCGGGGACGGCGTCGCGCGGCGGCTCGCCCCACGGCCGGTCGTCCGGCCAGGCGGCGTCCTCCGGGGCCCCCGCCGGACGCGGCAGCACGGCGGCCGGGGCGTCGGCGAACGGGCCTTCGCCGCGTCGGGCGGTGTTGCGGAACACCGGGCGGTCCGGCGCGTGCGTGGTGAGCACGATCACGTCCGGGCGGAGCACCGAGTACACCTGCTGGCGCAGGTGCTCCGGGGCCAGGACGGCTTCGGCGCCGGGGCGGCCGCCGTGCAGGGCCTCGATCAGCGCGCGGGTGAACGTGCCGATCTGCTCCGGGTCGGGGCTGATCACGGCCCACAGCGGCAGGCCGTCCCCGAGCGGCGAGACGGTGCCCTGGGCACCCTGGAGCAGCGGCCAGGCGTTCTGGTCGGCGCTCAGGTCGGCGATCACCAGGGTCTGCCAGTCCGCCGGGCGGTGCCGCAGTTCGGCGGCGATCGCCTGCCAGGCGAGGCCGTCCTGACGGATGCTGCCGGGCTTGGAGTCCCGCAGGGTGAGGTGGAGTTGGCCACCGCGCTTGTCCGCGAGGAGGTGGCCGCCGAGGTGCACGAGCAGCGGCCCGGGGTGCCGGGCGGCGGCCCGCAGATGGGCGAGGACGGTGTGCGGGTCGCTGGCGCCGGGCAGGTGGACGGCGTCCACGGCGTCGGCCGCGAGCAGCACCTGCGGGGAGACGGCGGCGAGCATCGCGGACAGCACCGGCGCCTGCGTCGGGCCGCCGCGTCCCCAGGTGCGGCGGCCGGAGGTGCCGTAGCCGCCCTCGACGACCAGGATCCGGCCGCGCGGCCCGCCGCCCAGGCCGCCGAAGCCGGGCAGCCCGTGCGCGGGAGTGGCGCCGGGGGCGATGAACGGGGCCGGGCTGGGCATGCCGGTGACGGTCCATCCGGTGGACGGCTCGGGCGGCCCGGGCACCGGCCCGGGGGCGGGCGGTGGCTCGTACAGGGCGGCGGGGCCGGGCGGGGGCTCCTCGTAGGCGTTGCGGGGCCCGGCGTCCGGTACGGGCTCGGGGCCTCCGGGGACCGCCCTCGTCTCCGCCATCTCCAGGTCACCGCCCCGCCCCGCCGCTCAGCGGCGTTCTGCTGCCTCGTACCCCGCGTGGCGCCTCTCACCACACCGTGTGCGCCACCCTACGAGATCCCGCCACACCCGATCCAGGCCGGGTCTGCGTTGCCCCCGGCCGCCACCCCCCACCACAGAAAGTCGGCCCGCCCGACTTCCCACTCCACCCACCCCCGCACACCCCAACACCCTGCAGAAACGGTTCATCACCAGCCGACCCGACTTCCCGCCGGCTTCCCCCTCCCAACCGGCACACCGCCGGACCGCCGGCGCAGAACGTCGGCCCGGCACCAAGCAGAACCGTTCCATCACCCGCCCGACTTCCCACTCCAGCCCAGCACCACAGGAGGGGCCCGCGGGAAACCCCCAAGCAACTCACGCCCGCCAGGCCGACCGCACACAGAAAGTCGGCCGAGCCGACTTCCCACTCCGGCCACCGATCCACGACCGCTTCCGCCCCACCCGTGGCACAGCCACCACGGCCGGCCAGGCACGGGAAGACTCACCGGGCAGCCACACGGGGCATGGGCGTAGGAAGTCGGGCGGACTGACTTCCTACGCCGCACAGCCAGAACGCCAAGCCGGCCGACACCAAGCGGAAACGTTTCACCAACCGCCCGGCGAGCGCAGGAAGTCAGATGCGCCGACTTCTCACTCCAGCCCGGGACCGGACTGCCACCAGGCCCGGATTCCGCAGAGACGGAACAGGAAGTCGGACGGACCGACTTCCTACGCCACACAGCCAGAACGCCAAGCCGGCCGACACCAAGCGGAAACGTTTCACCATCCGCCTGGCGAGCGTGGGAAGTCGGAAGGGCCGACTTCCTACGCCATACGGTCAGGACGCCAGGTGGGCCGGCACCAAGAGGAAACGTTTCACCAACCGCCCGGTGAGCGTGGGAAGTCGGAGGGGCCGACTTCCCACTCCAGCCCGGGGCCGGGCGGTGAACAGGCCCGGATTTCGCGGAGACGGAACAGGAAGTCGGGCGGGCCGACTTCCTGCGCCATGCGGCCAGGACGCCAGGTGGGCCGGCACCAAGGGGAAACGTTTCACCATCCGCCCGGCGAGCGTGGGAAGTCGGGTGGGCCGACTTCTCACTCCAGCTTGGGCCCGCAGGAAGGGCGGGTGGGCGGCGTTTGGCGGGCTGGGTGGAGCAGGAAGTCGGGTGGGGCGACTTTCTGAGGCAGGACGCCGCCGCCCGGGCGGGGGCCCGGGCGGCGGCGATGGAGGTGGAGCGGGAAGTCGGGTCAGGAGCCGGCGAGGAGGTCGCGGAGGAGGGCTACGGTGTCGGCGTCGAGGTCGCGGCCGGTGCGGCGGCTGAGGGCGTCCAGGCGGTTGACGGCGCGCAGGAGCTGGTCGCGGGCGCCGGCGGAGGCGTAGGCGTAGAACAGGTCACGGTGGAGCAGTTCGACGTCCGGGGCGACGGCGAGGCCGCGGAAGACGGCGGCCTCGGCGCTGCGGTGGTCGCCGTACTGGAGGCGGCGGGCGGCGAGTTCGTGGGCGGTGTCGACGATCGCGGCGATCATGTCCTGCCGCTCGCTCTCGGCCCAGCCGTAGGAGGCGGGCGGGGCCTCGGCGAACGGGGCGCCGCGGACCAGGGCCAGGGCGTGGGCGAGGGCCGCGTCGGCGGTGGCGCTGGTGCTGCGCATGCCGCGCCGGTAGAGGCTGCGGAACTCGTCCCAGTCGCAGGTGACGGCGGGGGCGAAGGTGTAGCCCTCGACCGAGTCGGTGGGCAGGAAGGGCCGGCCGTCCGGCGCGGTGCCCAGCCAGGCGGCCAGGTCGGCGAGCTTGTCGGGCAGCGGGCTGCGGCCGTCGGCGGCGGTGGGGTGCGGGTCGAGGTGGGCCGCGCCGGGGTGCAGGTCGTGGTCCAGGGCGGTGTGGTCGGCGCCGGGGCGCAGGGCCAGGTAGGCGGCGAGTTCGGTGAGCCGGACGACCGCGCCGGGCTCGGCGGTGCCGCCGGTGCCGGCGACGTCGACCGGGCCGAGCAGACGGATCCGGGGGGTGGCCCGGGTGGCGTGCGCCTCCGGGGAGCGGAGGATGGCGAGCAGGTCGTCGCTGTCGCTGCGGCCGGAGGCGGTGCGGGCGACCGGGGCGGTCGCGGCCGGGCCGGGCTCGGGGCGGGCGGGGACGCGCGGGTCGGTGGCCGTGGGTGCCGGGGCCGGATCGTGCGTCGGCACCGGCTCGGGCACCGCTTCGGGCTGCGGCTCCGGCTGCGGGGCCGGGGCCGGCTCGGGCGCGGGGACGGTGGCCGGGACGGGCGCGGCGTCGAGGGCGGGCGTCGGGTCCGGGACCACCGGGGCGACCGGCTGGACGGGAGCGACGGGAGCGACGGGCTCCGCGGCGCCCGGCAGGCCGAGGTTCTGCGTGGTCTCGTCCCCGTCGAAGCTCTCCGGCACCGCCGGAACCGCACGCGGAACCGCGCTCGGGACCGTACTCGGAACCGCGGCCGGCCCCATGACCGGCACCGGGAACGCGGCCGCCGGGCCGGTCGGCGCGGCGGAGCCGCCGGCCTGGCGGCCGAGCCCGTTGATCAGGTGGCGCGGGGCGGGCAGCGCCGCCGGCCCGGCGCCGGCGAACGGGCTGGCGCCGGTGCCGATCACCCGGGCCAGCAGGCGCGGCCCGGCCGCCCCCGGGCCGTCGTCGGAGTCCCCGTCCGGGTCGTCCCCGTCGTCCGGCCCGCCGAGCGCGGCGTCCAGCGCGGCGAGCGAGAAGCCCGCCGGGCCGTCCGGGCCCGGGCCGCTCGCGGCCCCGACGGCCGCGAGCACCGGCACCGGCAGGTCGGCCGGCTCCAGCTCCTCGCCGTCCAGGGTCCAGGCGGGGGCGGGGTGCTGGGTGGCGTCGTCGGCGGTCCGCAGCAGCTCGGTCACCTGCTCGTACTGACCGGTGGTCAGGCGCTGGAGCTCCAGGGTGACGTGCAGGCCGGGGATGGTGGCCTGGCCGGTGGCCGGGAGGGTCCAGCGGGCGACCGGGCCGGTGCCGCGCTCGGGCGCCCGGGTGACCACGGCGACGCAGGTGCGCGGGCGGGCGTCGAGCAGCCGGCCGAGCTCGGCCGGGACCTCCCCGCCGGGCTGGTGGGCGCAGAGCACGATCTCGGGGACCCACGACTCGTCGGCCAGGCCGCGGCTGCGGGCGTCCCGGGGGCTGGCGGCCTCGGCCGCCACCAGCGTCGCGCGGGCCTTGGCGGTGCGCGGGCCGAGGGCGGCGAGCGCGCTCTCCAGGGTGGTGTGGCGGTGGATCCGCTCGGCGGCCGGGCCGCTGATCGGCACCTCCTCGGCGAGGTCGACCAGGTGCAGGTGGAGGCGGTCGGCGAGCGGGCTGTGGGCGAGTTCGAGGGCGAGGGTGCGCAGCACGTCGCGGGCGTCGTCCGGGTGGCCGGAGAGGTGCAGCAGCCGGACGGTCTCCAGGTCGGCGAGGACCACCGAGCCGTCGGCGGCCGAACCGAGGGTGACCAGCGCCGGGTAGGGGGCGGCGGTCTTGCGGGCCTGGGACGGCGAGAGCAGGCCGTCGGAGTCGGCGGCGCACCACCAGATGTCGGGCGTGTGGGCGGCGCGGAACGGCGCGATGGGGGCGGCGGCCCCGGAGAGGTGGAGCTCGACCGTGCGGCCGGGGGTGATCCGGGCGGCGACGATCGCGGGCAGCCGCTTGCCGCCGCGCACGGTGTTGCGGGCCATGCTGCGCAGGGCGCGGTCGAGCAGGTCGAGCCCGGCGTCGTCCTGGCGGGCCTTCAGCTCGGCCTCGAAGGCGGCGGCGGGGGCGGCCGGCAGGGCGATGCGGTGCCGGGGGCGGCGGGCGCGCAGCTGGCCGCCGCGCTTGCGGGCGACGGCGCCGACCATGATCGCGGCGAGCAGCACGCCGACGGTGGAGGCGGCGAGGGCGACGGTGTAGTCGTCCTCCGGAGCCTGCTCGGCGTGCGCGGCGGGCGCCTGCGCGTCACCGTGCGCGGCGGGCGCGGACGGCTGCGCGGGCGCCGGCGTCTGCGCGGGGGCGGACGGCTGCGCGGGGGCGGGAGCCTCGGCGGCGGGCGCCGGGGGCGCCGGGGTGTTCGGCGCGGGCGACTGCTCGGGAGCCGGGGCCGGGGCCGGAGCGGGCGCGGGGGCCGGGGCCGGAGCAGGGGCGGCCGCCCCGGGCAGGGTGAGCACCATGCCCGGCGCGACGACGTCCGGATCGGTGAGCCGCTCGCCGTCCGGCGCCTGGGCACCCTTGTTGGCCTCGAACAGCTGGGGCCAGGCCTCGGCGTCCCCCATCGTCCGCTCGGCGATGGCCGAGAGGCTGTCGCCCTCCTTGACCGTGACGGTGCCGCCGCCCTGGGCCGTACCGGCCTGCGGCGTCGTGGCCGGCGCGGGGGCCGGGGCCTGGGCGGGCGCCTTCGCGTCGTCGGGCTTGGCGTCGCCCGGCATCAGCAGGTTCCAGCCGGGCTGGATCGGCCGGTCCGCGTCGAAGCGGGTGCCCGAATCGTCCATCACCCGGCCGTCGTTCAGCTTGGCGATCTCCACCCACCGTTCGCCGGAGCCCAGTTGGCGCTCGGCGATGGACCAGAGGCTGTCGGCGGGCCGGCTGTCGCGCACCGTGTAGGCGGCCTGCGGTTCGGCGGCGGGCGCGAGGGAGGGCGCGGCCTGCGCGGCCGTCAGCGCGGCACGCTGCGCGCCGGCCGCCACCTGGGCGGTCGCGGCGGTGGCCGACTGGGGGTGCTCGGCGGTGGCGGCGAAGGCGCCGCCGGCCACCGGCAGCAGCGCGATGACAGCTCCGACCAGGCCGGCCGCGGCCCGCTGGCTCCAGCCGAAGGCGGGGATCCGCCGGGCCACCCGGCCGCGCAGCTGCGCAGGGATCTCCAGCAGCACGGAGAGGGCGAAGCAGGCCCAGCCGATCCAGCCGACCACCACCAGCAGCCACAGGAACAGCCGGCCGTCGTCGGGGCTGGTCAGCAGCGCGCCGAGGCCGTCGGGGGCGAGTTCGCCCATGTCGAGCACCGCCCGGGTGCCGTACAGCAGCAGCGCGGGCACGCCGCCGAGCAGGCCGAGCAGGGTGATCAGGGCCGCGAGCGCGGAGAGCACGGCTCCGCCCCGGCCGCCGCCCGCCCGGCGGGGCGGCCTCGGTGCCGGCCGCCGGCCGGACGCGGGGGTGGTGGTGGGCACACCCCGGGCCGGACGCCCGGCACGGGTCTGGTCCTTGACGCGTGGCGCGGCCATCAGTCGGTCTCCGCTTCCTTGACTCCGTGGACCAGGGTGGCGCTCCCCCGGCCCGTGACCTTCCGCTTCGCGAGATCGCCCAGCATGACGGGGCGGAACTCGGCCTCCACCGTGATCCGGACGGTGGCGCCGTCGTCCAGGAACTCCACCGTGCGGGCGCTCAGGCCGTACAGCCTGAGGTAGCTGTTGGCCGCCTCCTCGACGTACGCCCGCTTCACCTTGTAGCCCTGGCCCTGCAGCAGGGCGGCCTCGTCGAGCTGCTGACCGCCCACCCGGGCGGCCTCCTGGGCGTAGCCGTCGACCCGCTCCGCCATCCGCAGCTTGCCGCCGGCGTCGATGACCAGCGCGATGACCAGCACCACGTAGCCCGCGCACATGGCGACGAAGATCGACAGCGCGCCCCTGTCGGTGCGCCCGCCGAAGGGTCCGCCGAGCCGGGCGCGGCGGAACCGCCGCACCGCGCGTCCGCGTGCCATGGCGTTCCCTCCCCACCGGTCCGTCCGCCCTCCCCCGGGCGCCCTCCGCATGCGTCTCCCCCGCCCGACGGCTCCCCAATCCCCGTCCGGCCCGCTCGTCCTCACAACACCGTCACCACCCGCACCATGACCTGACACATCATCATCCCGCATACCGCTCACTGACCGCGGTAGCGGTCGACCACCGAGACGAACCGCCCGGTGAGGGTCTTCGAGAGCGGCAGGTTCGGGCCGCCCACCAGATCGCCCAGGCCGACCTCGCACCGCACCGTCACCTCGACCGTCGCCAACGTCACCCCGTGGCTGACCAGTTCGCCGTGCCGGACGTCCACCTTGCTGCTCCGGCAGTGCACCCCCTGCTGCCGCAGGGCGTGCTCCGCCGCGGCCTTCGCGGCGCCGTCCATCCCGTCGACGCTGCGCGCCAGCGAGGCCGTCCGGGCGGCCGAGCGGGCCGCCGCCTCCACCGTGCCGCCGGCGGTCTGCACCCGGCCCGCCGCGACCGCGACCAGGATCAGCGCCACCACGGCGGGCGCGACGATCGCGGCCTCGATCGCGGCGCTGCCGCCGTCGCGCCCGCGCGTCGCCCCACCGGGCGGGCGCGCGGCGAACCGGCGCGCCCAGCCGACCGGACGCACGCCCGCCCACCCGGACGCACGCCCGCCCGCACGCCCGGGTACCCGTACGGACCGCGACCACCGCATGACGCTCACGGGGCCACCACCGGCGGAACGAACCGCTCGCGCGGGGCCTCGGCGAACTGGGTGACGGTCGGCGGCGTGATGAACGGCACGATGACCGGCGCCTTCACCTCCACGGTGACCCGGATCAGCACCGGCGAACTGCCGTCGGTGACGACCCGGTGGTCGGTGTCCCCCTGCCGGTCGAGGAAGTCGCCGGCCTGCCGGCGCGCCGCCTCGTTCTTCTGCTCGTCACTCCGGTTCCCCTGCGTCCGGCCCGCGTCCACGCCCTCGCGGGCAGCGCTCAGCGCGAGTTGGCGGTGGTACCACCACATCCCGGTCTGGGCGACGGCCAGGATCAGGATCAGGACGACCGGGAAGACGATGGCCAGGCTCAGGCTCATCGACCCCCGGTCGCCGCGACGGAGGCGAGGACGGCGGATCACGGGGTGGCCGCACCCCCGCCGGGGTAGGCCGGCTCCTGGTTGACCTTCGTGACGACCTTGTCCTTCAGGCTGACCAGGGCGACCGTCACCAGGCCCGCGATGAACACCAGCGCGATGACGGCGAGCGCGAGTTCGATGCTGATGGCGCCCTTGTCGCCGCGCGCCCGGGCGGCCTTGACCCGGCCCATCCGGAAGTGGAACAGCAGCAGGGCGAACTGGATCGGCAGCAGTGCCGTGGCCGCCAATCGTCCGGCCAGCGACTTGAGCTGAGCATTCATCAGGTGCTCCCAGGAGGTGTGGTGTGGTGACGGAGGCACTGACCTCCGCGACGTGGCGGTTCAGTTGAGCATCTTGTAGAGCGCGGGGAAAATGATCAAGACCGTCATCAGCATGGTCAGCGCGGAGCCCGGCGCGACCATCCGCTCGCTGTCGGCGTTGGCCCGGGCGAGGTCCTCGGCCATCAACTCCCCGCGCAGGCCCTTGGCCCGGGCCCGCAGCGTGTCGTAGACGGCCGCTCCGTCGGTGCCGGAGATCCGCATGATGTCGGCCAGGTCCTGGAGCGGCGTCAGGCCCAGCTCCACGGCCAGCGCGTCCAGTCCGGCCCACGGCGGCAGCCGGTCGGTGGCCGCCCGGTCCAGCGCGTCACGGATCCGGCGGAACACCGCGCCGCGCCCGACCGCCGCGGCCCGGCGCAGCGCCTCGGCCGGGCCGAGGTCGGCGGCCCGCTCCATCGCGACCAGTTCCAGGTAGGCGGCGATGCCGTGCAGGTACTCGACCCGCGCCTCCTTGGCCTCGCCGCGCACGATCCCGTCCGGGACGAACCAGAGCAGCCCGGCCAGCAGCGGCCCGAGCACCAGCGGCAGTGCGAACGGCAGGTCGATGTCGAGCAGCAGCGCCGCGACCACCAGGTACGGCGGCAGCACCAGCCCGAGCAGGGCGAACAACAGCTTGTGCGCCATGAACCGGGCCGGGGTGCGGCCGATCAGGGCGAGTTCCCGCTCGGGGATGCGCACCCCGCGCAGGGTGACGGAGCGCTCGCCGATCCGGTCGAACCAGCGCGGCCGCTCGTCCGGGTCGGGGGTGCGGTCGGCCGGGGTGCGGTGCAGCCGGTCCAGCGCCTGGCCCAGGTCGGGCGGCGCGGGCCGGAGTTCGGCGATCAGCATGGCGACACCGCCGGCCGCCACGGCGCCGGCCAGCACGGACCAGGGGGAGATCATCGCACCTCCCCGAGCAGCCGCGCGCCGCCGTCGGCCCCGGCCGCGGAGCCGGGTTCCGGCCCGCCGCCCGCACCGTCCGCGCCCTCCGCGGCGCCCGGCCCGCGCCGGCGCCGCAGCGCCCGGCCGGGACGGCTGCGCCGGTCCATCTCCAGCAGCCGGGGCACCGGCGGGTACGCGGCCAGCGCGCGCATCCAGGCGATCACGCCGACGAACAGCGCGCAGACCACGCCGAGCACGATCTGCCCGAGCACCGTGCCGTACGGGCGGGTGTACTCGGTGTTGAACGAGCCGGCCACCACGACCAGCAGGATGATGCCGACCAGCCAGCGGATGGTGGTGCGGTGCTTGGCCCGGTCGGCCTCGATGGTGCGCCGCTGGCGGACCTCCTCGCGCACCGAATCGGCCATGTCGGACAGCGCCCGGGCCAGGCCGGGCCCGCTGTCCCCGGCCCGCAGCAGCAGGGCGGCGAGCACCTTGTCGGCGGTGGCGTCGGCCATGCTGTCGGCGAACAGCCGCAGCGCCTCCTCCGGCCGCCAGCGGGCCTGCAGCCGGGCGGCCAGCTCGCCGACCTCGGCCTCGATCGGCGCGGGCGCGGTGCGCCGGCTGGTGACGATGGCCTGGTTGAGGCCGACGCCGAGCAGCAGCACGTCGGCGATCCGCTGGGTCCACTCGGACAGTGCCTCCAGCCGCTCGATCCGGTCGGTGTCGGAGCGGGTGGCGTCGAACAGCCAGGGCAGGCCGAACACCGCCAGCGGCACCAGCAGCGCGCTCAGCGGGATGCCGGTGAACAGCCAGCCGAGCGGCGCCCCGATCAGCGCCAGCGGCAGCTGGATCCGGCGCAGCCGGGCGACCCGGTGCGAGGCGGTGCCGGGCGCGCCGTACCAGAACACGTGCAGCCGGGAGGCCAGCGGGTTGGGCTCGGACGCCTCCTGGTCCTCGGCCGGCTCGCTGCCGCGCGCCCAGACCACCAGGACGACCAGGCCCGCCGCGACGGCCAGGCCGCAGAGCACGAAGAGCGGCATCATCGGGCCCCACCGCCGATCCGGAGCTGGAGCGGTGCGGCCCAGCTGCCGTACCGGGAGCCGAGCAGCGCGGCGTCGAAGCCGGCCCGGCGCAGGTCGTCCAGGCACTGCGGCGGGGTGTGCGGGACGGCGCGCGGCTCGCCGAGGTCGGGGCGCGGCCCGAACACGGTGTTCAGCGCGGGCCGGCCGCTCTCGCCGAGGCCGGTGACCTCCAGGACGTGCGAGACGAAGCGGTGCCGGCGACCGCCGACGGCGGTCTCGTCGACCATCGCCACGTGCACGATGAGGTCGACCGCGTTGGCGGTGAGCCGGTAGGCGAGCGCGTCGGTCATGTGCGAGCCGTACTCCAGGCAGAGTTCCGCGATCCGGTCGACGACCATGTGCGGCCCGCGTGCGTGCAGGGTGCACATCGAGCCGCCCTCGCCGTTGGTCATGACGCGCAGCATCGGGACGACCTCGCCGGAGCGGACCTCGCCGACGATGATCCGCGAGAGGGTCATCCGCAGCGCGGCCGGGATGAGGTCGCCGATGGTCAGTTCGCCTGCCGAACGCCCGTCCACCCGCTCGCCGTTGCCCTCGCGGGCCTCCATCGGGACGACCTGGCGCAGGTGGCCGAGGGTGTGCAGCCAGAGCTCGAACTCCGACTCCAGGGTGCCGATCCGCTCGTCCGGCGGGATCTCGGCGGCCATCGCGCGCAGCAGGCTGGTCTTGCCGACGCCCTGGGTGCCGGTGATCATCACGTTCTTCCGGGCCCGGATGGCCGAGGCCAGGAACGCGGCGAGGGTGGCATCCAGGGTGCCGAGCCGGACCATCTCGGGCAGCGTCGCGGAGGCCACCCGGTGCCGGCGGATCGCCACGTAGGGGCGGGGGGTGACCTCGGTGAGCGCCTGGAGGCGCATGCCGCCCTCCAGGCGCAGGGCGAGGGTCGGGCTGGCGGTGGACAGGGTGCGCTCGCCGCCGCCGTGCTGGCGGGCGAGGTCCTGGAGCAGCTCGACGAGTTCGGCGTCGCTGTCGGCGACCGGCGGGACCTGGCGCAGCGGCTGGTGGACCCGGGAGACCCAGACGTCGTCGCAGCCGTTGATCAGGATGTTCTCGATCTCCGGGTCGTCGAGGTAGGGCTGCAGCCGGCCGGCCCGGAACAGCAGGTCGAAGACGGCCTCGGCGAGCGCGCGGTCCTGGTCCCGGGTGGGCGGGATGCCGTGGGTCTGCGCGTAGGCGTCGGACCAGCGGGCGACGGCCTCCTCGATCAGCGCGCGGCCGCGCTGGCGGCGGGTGGCGCGGTCCGGCTCGGTGCCGGAGCCCGCGGTCAGCCGGGTGATCTGCTGATGCAGCTCGGCGGCGACCTGGCGCTTGAGCTCGCGCGCGACCTGCGGGTCGACGGCCGGGCGGGTGCCGGCGCCGCGCAGGTCGAGCGAGGGCAGCTGGGAGGGGACGGCGGTGGGCGCGGCGCCGGGCGCGGCGGGCGCCGCCGGGGTGGCGGCGGCCGGGGGCGGGGCCTGCGGCGGGGCCGCGTGCGGCTGCGGCCGGCCGGCCGGGGCGACCCGGCCGGGTGCCACCGGGTGGACCGGACCGGGCAGCGGCGTCGTCCAGGGCAGCGCGGCGGGGTCGGCCGCGGGCTGCTGGTGCAGCGGGCTACCGCGCACGGAGCACCTCCCCGTCGACGGGCTCGTGGTGGGGCCGGGTGCCGGGGTACGGCTGCCCGGGGTGGGACTGTCCGGGGTGGGAATGTCCGGGGAAGGGCTCCCCGGGGTACGGCTGCCCCGCGGGGGGCTGCGCGGGGCCGGCCGGTCCGGGGTACGGCTGGGCGTTCGGGTACGGCTGCGCCTGCTCCGGCGCGCCCGGGTACGAGGGGCCGCCGTGCCCGGGGCCGCCGTGCCCGGGGAACGGCGCGGGGGCGGCCGGCTGCGGCGCCAGCCCGGCGAGCGGTGCCACCGGACCGGTGGTGATCACCGGCGGTACCGGGCCGTACGGCTGCTGCGGGGTCTGCTGCGGCGGGTGGGACTGCGGGGCCTGCGGGGACTGCGGAGCCTGGGGGTACGACGGCGCGGGCGCCGGCTGCGGCGGCTCGACGGTCTGCCCGGGCCGGGCCGGACGGGCGTAGTCGTACCCGGCGGCGCCGGCCCGGGACGCGGCCTGGGCGGCCGGGGCCTGCGGGGCGACCGCTCCCGCCGCTCCCGCCAGTGCCGCCGTCCCGGCCGCGAGCTGCGCGGGCTGCGCCTGGGCGGGCGCGAGCCGCTGCCGGCGCCGGCGGACCGTCAGCTGGATCTCGTCCGCCGCCGAACGCGCCGTCCGCATCAGCTCCGAGCGGACGAACCGCCGGTCGGTGACGTCCCCGCCGTCCGAGAGCACCCGGGCGGTGCGCTGCGCGTGCGGCAGCACCCCGAGCACCGGCAGCCCGAACTCGCGGGACACCTCCGCCCCCGAGTACGGCCCCTCGGCGATCAGCAGCAGGCCGAGCGCGTCCGCGCCGGTGCCCGCCGTCGCGAGGTCCTCGGCGAGCGCGGTCAGCCGGGGCCGGACGGCGCTCAGCCCGCGCAGGGTGGTGCGCACCGTGGCGGCCACCACGTCGGCGCGCCGGGCCAGCACCGCGCTGGTGCCGCTCGCGCCGGAGCGGCCGAGGTCGAGTATCACGTCGTAGCCCTGCGGCTCCAGCGCGCGCAGCACCTCCACCAGCGGCTCCCAGGTGTAGGCGAGGCCCGGGGCCTGGACGGGGTCGGTGAGGCCGGGCAGCAGCAGGCGTTCGGCGGTGCCCTCGGGCGAGATGTCGATCAGCTGCTCCCACAGGGCCTGGGCGAGCAGCCCGCGCCGGTCGGCGACGGCGAGGTTGCGCAGGCCGTAGACCGCCTCGACCCGGCCCTCCAGGGCGCCGGCCAGCACGGCGCCGCCGTCCGGGTCGCACTCGACGAGCAGGACGCGGCGGCCGGGCTGCAGCGGCCAGGCCAGCAGCAGCGCCAGCGCCGTCGTGGTCGCGCCGGGTGCCCCCGGAGCGCCGACCACCGCGATGACGGCCATGTCAGTTCCCACCCGCCCCGACCGGAGCACCGGACGCCGCCGGGCGGCCGCCGGCCGGGGT
>NZ_JBHYUU010000172.1:0-17360 GCF_042749955.1 Kitasatospora sp. NPDC059462
GCGTTGAGCGGCACGGCAACCACCGGAATAGGGCGGCCCCGCGCACTGCGTCCTCGCTGTGTTATTTCAAAAGGAATCTCCAACCCCAGAGAATCCGAGGCCGGGGATGTCAACATATCTGGCGTTGACTTTTGGCACGCTGTTGAGTTCTCAAGGAACGGACGCTTCCATCGGGCGGCTTTCACACCGGCCCTCCGGGCGCTTCGTTCTTTCGTGTTTCCAGCTTATCAGATGTTTTCCGCTCCGTTTTCCGGAGCTTCATTCAGCCGACTTCGCTTTCCGCTTGTCCCCGCTCTCTCGCGGCGACTCCGGAACTGTACGGGGACGGGGCCGTCACATGCAAATCGCCCCTGCCCGGTGGTCCGGGCAGGGGCGATCCGCAGGATCGAGCGGGGTGCTCAGCGGACCTCGGTGATCTCCGGGCCGCGGGCGAACGGGTCCAGCGCGGTGTTGCCGAAGCGGTTGTCGCCCTCGCCGCCGGCCGCGACGGCGCCGCCGCCGTCGGCGACCATCTGCGCGTCCTCGGGGAGCTTCAGCACGATCGGGTCGCGGGGCGCCATCGGGGTCTCACCGCGGACGACGACCGTCTGCCGGAAGACCTGCTCCAGGATCCCGCCCACCTCGGGCTGGACGGCGGCCTGGCCGGAGATCACGCCGCGGAGGAACCAGCGCGGGCCGTCGCAGCCGACGAACCGCACCAGCTGCACGCCCTGCGTGCCGTCCGGCAGCTGCACCGGGACCTGGGCGCGGAGGTGCCAGCCCAGCGGGCCCTCCTCCTCCTCGACGATGCCCCCCTGCGAGGTGATGCCGGTGGCGATCTCCTCGCGGACCTCGCCCCAGATGCCCTCCGACTTCGGGGCCGCGAAGGCCTGCAGCTGGATGGCGCTGTTGCCGAGGACCAGGGTGGCGGCCACGATCGAGTCGCCGGCCACCTCCACCCGGAGTTCCATGCCCTCGACACCGGGGACCAGCAGACCCCCAAGGTCGACGCGCCCCTCCTCCGGGTTCTCCAGCTCGGAGTGGTCCCAGGGACCGTCCGGACGCGGGGCCGGCGGCAGGCCGACCCGGTCCGCCGGGTCCAGCTCGGTCACGTTCTCGCTCTCGGCGGAACCTTCGACGTCATCGGCCGTCTCGTCGGCGCTGATGGCGTCGTCGGCGAGCTGCTCGACAGCGTCCTCGCTCTTCTGGCGACGACGGAACACGGTCACTGTCCTTCCCGGTCCAAGACCGATGCGAATACCTGCTCGGCTTCCTGCGAGGCCGCGGGCAGCCTAGACCGCGGCGTGGCCGCCGGTCGACCCGAACCCGCCCTCGGCGCGTGCCGACCCAGGCAGCTCGGCCACCTCGTGGAAGCGGGCCTTCTCGACCTGCTGGATCACCAGCTGGGCGATCCGGTCCCCTCGGCGGAAGCTGACCCCCTCGCGCGGGTCCAGATTGACGACGATCACCTTGATCTCTCCACGGTACCCGGCATCGACCGTCCCTGGGGCGTTCACCAGAGCAACGCCGCAACGAGCTGCCAGTCCCGAACGCGGGTGAACGAACGCCGCGTAGCCGTCGGGCAACGCGATGGCGATGCCGGTGGGCAGCACGGCCCGCTCGCCGGGGGCCAGCTCGGCGTCGACGGTGGTCCGCAGGTCGGCGCCGGCGTCGCCGGGCTGCGCGTACGCGGGCAGCGGCAGCTCGGGGTCGATCCGCCGGATCAGGACGTCGAGGGGCTCGCGGGGGGTGGTGCTCAAGGGTTCACCTCAAAGGCTCGGGCGCGCTTCATCAGGTCGGGGTCGTCGAGGACCTTCTCGATGTCCTCGGGACGACCGTGCTTGGTGAAGTGTTCCAGCTTCACCTGGACGAAGAGGGCCTGCGCACGCACCGCGACCGGGCCCTCGGGGCCGCCGATCCGGGCCTCGGCGGCGCTGTAGACCTTCCGGCCGTGCACGCCGGTGACCCAGGCGCGCAGGTGCAGGGTGGAGCCGACCGGCACCGGGGAGAGGAAGTCGGTCTCCAGCCGGCCGGTGACGGCGGGGGCGTGCAGCAGCCAGTTGAGCGTGCCGAGGGTCTCGTCCATGGCGGTGGTCAGCAGGCCGCCGTGGGCCAGGCCCGGGCCGCCCTGGTGCTCCGGGCGGACGGTGAACTCGGCGGTGACGTCGAGGCCCTCGCCGGCCACCGCGTCGATCCGCAGGCCGCCGGGGTGCTGCGGGCCGCAGCCGAAGCAGTGCTCGTAGTGGGAGCCGAGGCGGGTTCCGGGGGCGGGGGCCTCGGGGGCGCGCGGCGGGAGGACGGCCTCCGGCGGCGGCGTGGTGGGGGTCATGGGGGCGGCGGGCGTGGTGGGGGCTGTCGAACCGGTCACGCCTCCCCACCCTACCGAGCGGTAGCCGGGCCCGGGACGGGGGTTGCGTCCGGCCGCCGCCGTCACGGCGCCCACAATGGAGGGCATGTACGACGAACGCCTCACCGTGCCGCGCTCCTGGTGGCTGTTCCCGGTCGTGATCGGCCTCACGCTCGCGCTGATCCTGCTGCGCCTCAGCGCCGTGGGCGCGCTGGTCGGGCTGGTGGTCGGGATCGCCGCCGGCGCCGCCGCGATCAGCAGTTACGGCTCGGCCCGGATCCGGGTGGTCCAGGGCTCGCTGGTGGCCGGGCCGGCCCGGATCCCGGTGGACGCCCTCGGCGCCGCCCAGGCGCTCGGCCCGGCGGACGCCGCGGCCTGGCGCGGCCCGAAGGCCGACCCGCGGGCCTTCATGCTGCTGCGCAGCTACGTGCCGACCGCGCTGCGGGTCGAGGTGAGCGACCCGGCGGACCCGACGCCGTACCTCTATCTGTCGACCCGCTCGCCGATGAAGCTGGCCGAGGCCCTGGACGACGCCCGCCGCAGCGCCCGCGCCTGAGGCCCGGCCGGAGCGGACGAGCTCCGGGCGGGGCCCGGACGGGCCAGGAGACGACCGAAAGGAAAGGGACGGTACCGCCTCGGCGGTACCGTCCCTTCGCGTTCCTGGAAACGCTTTCCATCCGACCGTATGACTGGTGCGTCCGTCGCGACGGACGCCGGAGCTGCCGTCCGGCCCCGCTGCCCGGGGCCGGAAGGGGCGTCGCACCGGTCTCGCGGACACCGCGAAACCCGAGTCATGACCGCCCTGGTCCTCAGGCGCCGCAGTCCCGGCAGATCGGGTTGCCGTTCTTCTCGCTGTACAGCTGGCTGCGGTGGTGGACCAGGAAGCAGCTCATGCAGGTGAACTCGTCGGCCTGCCGCGGCAGCACCCGGACGGAGAGCTCCTCGTTCGAGAGGTCCGCGCCGGGGAGCTCCATGCCCTCGGCCGCTTCGAACTCGTCGACGTCGACCGAGCTGCCGCCCTTGTCGTTCCTGCGGGCCTTGAGCTCCTCGATGCTGTCCTCGTTGAGCTCGTCATCGGTCTTGCGTGGGGTGTCGTAGTCGGTAGCCATTTTTCGCTCTCCCCCTCCGGGTTGTGCGGTGTGTGCGGTATCTCCAGCGCACGTAACGCATGGGGGGTCGGTCTTGTGCCCGACCCGAGGCGGAGATTTTGCCTTACTTCAAGCCCCGTTACTCAATCGACACTCAGCCAGGGGTCCGTTGGGGTGATCCACTCGGGCGTTCGGGGCCTCACGCAGGGCCATCGCCGCCGCGCGCGAGCGACCGAATCGTGGACACGCTCCGTAAGCGAAGGGCCTTGCCGCGCTCGCCAATTCCCTTGCCCGCCAGGGTCGGGAGCCAATCCTCCGATTCGCCCCCGATCGCCGCCGCACTCACCGACGGCGATCGGAGGGGCCGACGGAGTGATCACTCTCCGGCGTCGCCCGGTTCCCCGGAGCGACACGGTGTGAGCTTGGTCACGTTCGGGGCCGCCCCGGGCAAACCGTGGAAAATCCGCCCAAGCCCTACGCCTGCTGCCGGGCCGCCCGGCGGGCCAGCATCGCCGCCTGCCGCTCCTCGAACTTGCTCGCCTGGGCGTCGAGGCCGTCCAGGAAGACGCCGAGTTCCTGCTGGGCCTGCGCGCCGTCCGGGCCGAGGCCGGCCAGGTCCATGATCCTGAGGTGGCGCAGCACCGGCTGCAGCACGTCGTCGTGGTGGATGCGCAGGTTGTAGACGCCGCCGAGGGCGATCTGGGCGGCGGCCCGCTCGAAGCCGGGGATGCCGTGGCCGGGCATCCGGAAGTTGGTCACCACGTCGGCGACGGCGCGCATCGCCTGGTCCGGGGCGATCTCCAGGGCGGCCTTCAGCAGGTTCCGGTAGAAGACCATGTGCAGGTTCTCGTCGTTGGCGATCTTCGCGAGGAGCTGGTCGGCCAGCGGGCAGCCGGCGAAGTGGCCGGTGTTGCGGTGCGCGATGCGGGTCGCGAGCTCCTGGAAGGCCACGTAGGCGACCGACTGCAGCATGCTGTGCGCGTTGTCGGAGGAGAAGCCGTCCGACATGTGGGCCATCCGGGCCCGCTCCAGCTCGTCGGGGTCGACGGCCCGGGTGGTGAGCAGGTAGTCGCGGATGGCTATGCCGTGCCGCCCCTCCTCGGCGGTCCAGCGGTGCACCCACTCCCCCCAGGCGCCCTCGCGGCCGAACATGGTCGCGATCTCGTGGTGGTAGCTGGGGAGGTTGTCCTCGGTCAGCAGGTTGACCACGAGCGAGACCCGGCCGAGCGGGGTCACCTTGGACTGCCCGAGCTCCCAGGCCTCGCCGCCGAGCACGCCGTCGAAGTCGCGGCCCTGGCTCCACGGGACGAACTCGTGGGGCATCCACTCCTTGGCGACCTTGAGGTGCCGGTCGAGCTCCTTCTCGACGACCTCCTCCAGGGCCAGGATCAGCCGCGTGTCGGTCCAGGCGCTCGAACCGAGCGAGGTGCTGCGCTGCACGGGGGCGATGGTCACGGGTCTGGCTCCTGGGGGACGGGCACGCGCGGGACGGGCGCGTTGGGACGGGCACGCCGGAGTCCGTTCGGACGGCACTTACGGTCGCGTAGGTTACGACACCGTAAGTTGCCCGGGCCGGAAATGACAAGCCGCCCCCGCCTGGCCTTATGTCGTCTTGACGGGCCCGGCGGGGGCGGCTCGGAATGGTCGGCGCACGGACTTGGCTCACCCGGACAGCGCAACGGCCCCGCCGCGGCCCCGAGAAGGGCCGTGACGGGGCCGCGGGGGCCCGGGGAGCGCCTGCCCGGAGGGGAAGGGCGCCCGGCGTGTCCGGGGGCCGTCACCCGCCCGGGATGCGCACGCGCATGGTGAGGCCGCCGCCGGCGCGGGGGGTGGCCTCGATGGTGCCGTTGTGCGCCCGGACCACAGAGCGGACGATCGAGAGGCCGAGGCCGACCCCCTTGTCGCTGCGGGTCCGGTCGGCGCCCTTGACCCGGCGGAACGGCTCGAAGATGTGCTCCAGCTCGTACCCGGGCACGACCGGGCCGGTGTTGGAGACCACCAGCTCCCCGCCGCCGGGCACCGGGGCGGTGGTGATCTCGACCCAGCCGTCCGGGGCGTTGTAGCGGACGGCGTTCTGCAGCAGGTTGAGCGCGATCCGCTCCAGCAGGACGCCGTTGCCGGAGACCGTCGCCGGGTGCAGCGAGGCGCGCAGGTCGACCTCGCGCTTCGCCGCCTCCGCCCGGGTCTGCTCCAGGGCCCGGGTGGCCACCTCGGAGAGCTCCAGGGGACGGCGGTCGGTCAGCTCGTTGTCGCTGCGGGCGAGCAGCAGCAGGCCCTCGACGAGCTGCTCGCTGCGTTCGTTGGTGGCCAGCAGGGTCTTGCCGAGCTGCTGGAGGTCGGGCGAGGCCTGCGGGTCGGAGAGCTGGACCTCCAGCAGGGTGCGGTTGATCGCCAGCGGGGTGCGCAGCTCGTGCGAGGCGTTGGCGACGAAGCGGCGCTGGGAGTCGAAGGAGCGGTCGAGGCGCTCCAGCATGTCGTCGAAGGTGTCGGCCAGCTCCTTGAGCTCGTCGTCCGGGCCGTCCAGCTCGATCCGCCGGTGGAGGTCGGAGGAGGCCACCTCGCGGGCGGTGCGGGTGATCCGGCCGAGCGGGCGCAGCACCCGGCCGGCCATCGCGTAGCCGGCCGCGAAGGCGATCACGGCGAGGCAGACCAGCATGGTGAGCGACTTGCGCAGCAGCGTGTTGAGCGCGCTGTCGGACTTCACGGTGTGGCTGTTGGCGAGGTACTGGTTGAACTGCTCGGTGCTCATCCAGACGCCGTTCACCCGGGCCCCGGACGGGCCGAAGTCGAAGGGCGGGGGCTGGACGTCGCGCAGGGCCTGTTTGACGAAGACGTACATCAGCAGGAGCAGCACCACGCCGGCCATCAGGAACATCCCGCCGTAGAGCAGGGTGAGCCGGATCCGGATGGTGGGGCGGAACGGCAGCCAGGCGAGCATGCCGTCACCGGGCACGTAGGTGGCGTGCGAGGAGTGCAGGCGGGGGGCGCGCGGCGGGTGGGCGGGCCTGGGCGGTACGGGCCGGTCGGGCACGGCGCGCCCGCCGGTGGGCGCGCCGGAGGGCCCGCCGGCCGGGGGCGGGGTGGTCATGATGGTCCTCTCGGGGCGTCCGCCGGGGCGGGCGCGTGGGTGGGGGCCGGGATCCGGACGGGACCGCGGGTTCCGGTCGGAGCCGCGGCGTCCGGTCAGATCCGGTAGCCGGAACCCGGGACGGTGACGATCACCGGCGGGTCGCCGAGCTTGCGGCGCAGCGTCATCACGGTGACGCGCACGACGTTGGTGAACGGGTCGGTGTGCTCGTCCCAGGCCTTCTCCAGCAGCTGCTCGGCGGAGACGACGGCGCCGCCGGCCCGCATCAGCACCTCCAGGACGGCGAACTCCTTGGGGGCGAGCTGGACGGGGCGGCCGTCGCGGATGACCTCGCGGCGGCCGGGGTCGAGCGAGATGCCGGCCCGCTCCAGGACGGGGGGCAGCGGGACGGTCGCGCGGCGGCCCAGGGCGCGGACCCGGGCGACGAGTTCGCTGAAGGCGAACGGCTTCGGAAGGTAGTCGTCCGCGCCGATCTCCAGGCCCTCGACCCGGTCGCTGATGTCGCCGGAGGCGGTCAGCATGATCACCCGGGTGGCCAGGCCCTGGTCGACCACGCTGCGGCAGACGTCGTCACCGTGGACGAGCGGCAGGTCGCGGTCGAGCACGACCACGTCGTAGTCGTTGACCGCGATGCGCTGGAGCGCGGCCTCCCCGTCGTAGACCACGTCGACGGCCATCGCCTCGCGGCGCAGACCGGTGGCCACTGCCTCGGCGAGCAGCTGCTCGTCCTCGACGACGAGAACCCGCACGGTGGTTGTCCCTTCTTCAGGCCGGCCCGGGAAGCGGACGCACGGCTCCGACGCTGCCTCCATCCTGCCTGGTCCGGCGGTAAGGCAGCGATAAGCTGCCCCGCGGGCACGGCTGCCCGCGGGGCGCCGTGGGTGCCCGCGGCGGGGGGTTCGTGGCGGAAGCAGTCCGGTTGGACTGTGACGCGGGCAACTTTCTTCGGCCGGGAGGTTTCCCGCCCCCGGGGGTGGGGAGGACAGCTGCACACCCGCGATCCGGTTTCTGAGCCGATCGCACCCACCCGCCGTGCGTTCATCCGCGCCGGCCCTGGGGCTGGGGCGTCACCGGGAGCGGCCGAGGGGCCGTCTCCGCGCCCGTCCGGAGATCTTCGACCGCCCGGACCGGACGCTTCCGCTGGCCACCGACACTCCAGGGCGGGGGGCGCACGACCGTGCACGTCCGACACAGTAAGGGGGCCCGTATGGACGCCTTCACCGCCGGAATCCTGCAGCGCATCGCCAATGCCGAGCAGGACCTGCACCGCGCGATCGAGGCCGGGGACGAGTTCCTCGCCGAGGTGGAACAGTCCGAGCTGGACGATCTGCGCCGTCTCGCCGCCGAGCACGGCGTGGACACGGTGCTGGAGCGCCACCGCACCGCCGCCTGATCCCAGCCCGACCCGTCGCCGGATCTCCGGCACCAGCGGCCCTGTGGGGGCCGTGCGAAATCCAGGCCCTGGCATCCCCCGTATGTCAGGGCTCTTCGTCGCCCAGGGGCCCGTCCTCCCGACCGCACCGGCGGTGGGAGGGCGGGCCCCTTCGCGTGCTCAGTCCGCCCAGGCGTTCAGCGCGGCCAGCCGGTCCAGGAGCGGTTCGAAGACGCCGGGGGCGGCGGCCACGGTCAGCTCGCCGTCCGCGTCCCGGCCGGGGCGGCCGCCGACCAGGGCGCCGGCCTCGGCCGCGATCAGGCAGCCGGCCGAGCGGTCCCAGGGGGCCAGCCCGCGCTCGTAGTAGCCGTCCAGCCGGCCGGCGGCGACGTCGCAGAGGTCGACGGCGGCGGCGCCGCCGCGGCGGATGTCGCGGACCTCGGGCATCAGCCCGAGCACCACCTCGGCCTGCCGGACCCGCACCTCGCGGACGTAGGCGAAGCCGGTGCCGATCAGTGCCTGGCCCCACGGCGGGGCCGGGCGGGCGGCGATCGGGCGGTCGTCGCGCCGGGCGCCGCGGCCGAGCACGGCGTGGAACAGCTCGCCGCGCGCCGGGGCGTACACCACGCCGACCACCGCGCGCCCGTCCAGTTCGGCGGACACGCTGACCGCCCAGGAGGGCAGTCCGTAGAGGTAGTTGACCGTGCCGTCGAGCGGGTCGACGACCCAGCGCACCCCGCTGGTGCCGGGCCGTTCGGCGCCCTCCTCGCCGAGGTAGCCGTCCTCGGGCCGGCGGGCGGTGATCAGTTCCAGGACCAGCTTCTCGGAGGCCAGGTCCATCTCGGTGACCACGTCGACCGGGCTGCTCTTGGTGCCGGCGACCCCGAGGTCGGCGGGCCGGCCCTCCAGCAGCAGGGTGCCGGCCCGGCGGGCGGCGTCCAGGGCGACGTCGAGCAGTTCGTCGAGCAGGGCGGGATCGGGCACGGCGGGGCTGGACACGGGGTTCTCCTCCGGAGGCGGAACGGGTCAGCGCTCGGCGGCGGCCGGGCGGGGGGCGCGCGGATTGGGGCAGCAGGCCACGGCGCAGACGTCGTGGCTGGGGCCGAGCGCGCCGAGGGCGCAGCGGGTCACCGGCTCGCCGCGCTCGGCGGCGGCCCGCTCCAGGACGAGCTCCCGGACGGCGGCGGTGAACCGGGGGTCGGCGCCGACGGTGGCGGCCCGGGCGACCGGCAGGCCGAGCTCGGCGGCCTTGGCCACCGCCTCGGTGTCGAGGTCGTACTTGACCTCCATGTGGTCGGAGACGAAGCCGATCGGGACCATCACCACGGCCGGGGCGCCGTCGGCGTGCTGGGCCTCCAGGTGGTCGCAGATGTCCGGCTCCAGCCACGGGATGTGCGGGGCGCCGCTGCGGCTCTGGTAGACGAGCTCCCAGGGGCGGTCGGCGACCCCGGTGCGCTCGGCGACGGCGGCGGCGACCAGCCGGGCCACGTCCAGGTGCTGGGCGACGTAGGCGCCGCCGGGGCGTCCCCGGGCCGGGTCGTCGGGGGCGCCGGAGCTCTCGGCCATGGCGTCCGGGATCGAGTGGGTGGTGAACGCCAGCCGGGCGCCGGCCCGGACCTCCCCGGGCAGCCGGTCCAGGGCGGCGAGGGTGGCGTCGGTCATCGGCCCGACGAAGCCGGGGTGGTTGTAGAAGTGGCGCAGCTTGTCGACCCGCAGCTCCGGCAGGCCCTCGGCGGCCAGGGCGGCCAGCGCGTCGGCGAGGTTCTCCCGGTACTGGCGGCAGCCGGAGTAGCCGGCGTAGGCGCTGGTGGCCAGCACGGCGATCCGGCGGTGTCCGTCGGCGGCGATCTCGCGCAGGGTGTCGACCAGGTAGGGCGCCCAGTTGCGGTTGCCCCAGTACACCGGCAGGTCGAGTCCGTGCCCGGCGAAGTCCTCGCGCAGCGCGGCCAGCAGTGCGCGGTTCTGCCCGTTGATCGGGCTGACGCCGCCGAACAGGAAGTAGTGCTTGCCGACCTCCTGGAGCCGCTCCTTCGGGATGCCGCGGCCGCGGGTGACGTTCTCCAGGAACGGGACGACGTCCTCGGGGGCCTCGGGCCCGCCGAAGGAGAGCAGCAGCAGGGCGTCGTACGGGGCGGCGCCGGTGACGGTTGTGTTGCGCGCGTCGGACATGGAACCGATCCTGCCACCCTGAACGGGGGGGCCGGTTCCGGGGCCGCGCCCGGTGCCCGGAAAATACCGTTTGCCAAGGTTCGTAAGCTGTCTTTGCCAGCGACGTTCCTTACCCCTCCGGAGCCCTCGTGCTGTCCAGCTACCGCCAGATCTTCGCCGCCCCCGGGAGTCTGGCCTTCTCCTCCACCGGGTTCATATCCCGGCTGCCGATCTCCATGACGGGGATCGGCATCGTCACCATGCTCTCCGAGCTGCGCGGCTCCTTCGGCGTGGCCGGTCTGGTCTCGGCGACGATGGCCGTGTCCGCGGCGGTCCTGGGCCCCCAGGTCTCCCGACTGGTGGACCGGCACGGACAGCGCCGGATCATCCTGCCGGCCACCGCGCTCACCGTGGTCGCCGCGATCGGCCTGCTGCTGTCCGCCCGCTTCGAGGCGCCGGTGTGGACGCTCTTCGTGTTCGCCGCCGGCATGGGCGTGATGCCGAGCACCGGGGCGATGGTGCGGGCCCGCTGGGCGCACCTGTACCGGGACGAGGGGACGAAGCTGCACACCGCGTACTCCTTCGAGGCGGTGGTCGACGAGGTCTGCTTCATCGTCGGCCCGATCCTCGCGGTGACGCTGGCCACCGCGGTCTTCCCGGAGGCGGGCGTGCTGCTCGCCGGCGTCTTCCTGGCGGTGGGCGTGGCCCTGTTCGCCGCCCAGCGCTCCACCGAGCCGCCGGTCCATCCGGCCGCCCAGCACGTCGGCAGCCCGGTCATCCTCAACCGGGGCCTCCAGGTGCTGATCCTGACCTTCGTGTCCACCGGCGCGATCTTCGGCTCGGTCGAGGTGGTCACCGTGGCGTTCACCAAGGCGCAGGGGCACGGCGCCACCTCCGGTCCGATCCTGGCGCTCTGGGCGCTCGGCTCCTGTGTGGCCGGCGTGGTCTACGGCACCCTGAAGCCGGCCGGGTCGATGGCCGTGCGCTTCCTCGCCGGCGTGGTGTTCATGGCCGTCAGCATGGTCCCGCTGCTGCTGCTCGCCGAGAGCGTGCACGGGGTCGGCGGGCTGGTGGCGGTCGGCGGTGCGCTGCTGGTCGCCGGCATCGCCATCTCCCCCACCCTGATCACCGCAATGGCCCTGGTCGAGCGGCTGGTGCCGGCCGCGCAGCTGACCGAGGGCATGACCTGGACGACCACCGGACTGGCGCTGGGCGTCGCGGTCGGCTCCTCGGCCGGCGGCTGGGTGGTCGACGCGGCCGGGGCCGCGGCCGGCTACTGGGTGCCGCTGACCGCCGGGGTCTTCGGCGTGCTGGTCGCGCTCGCCGGGGTCGGCCGCCTGCGCGCCGGGGTGGCCGCCGAGGGGACCGCGCTGCCCTCAGCCCAAACCGTGGACCTCGAACGGTGACCTGACTTACCCTCCTCCCTACCCGTGGCCTACCCGCGGGTAGGGACCGAGGTGAGCCGACGCCGTTCGGCCACGGAGCAGGAGGCGCCGCAATGCCCCAGGCCAGTACCGCGACCCCCACCCGCTGGACCAACTGGGCGGGCAACCAGAGCACCGTGCCCGCCCGGGTGGTCACCCCCGGCACGGCGGAGGAGCTGGCCAAGGAGATCCTGCGCGCCGGTGACCGGGGGCGGACCGTCAAGGCGGTCGGTTCCGGCCACTCGTTCACCGCGATCGCCTCGCCCGGCGACGGCGTGCTCGTGCGGCCGCACGCGCTGACCGCCGTGCGGGAGATCGACCGGGAGAACGGCACGGTCACCGTCGAGGCCGGTCTGCCGCTGCACCGCCTCAACCGCGTGCTCGCCGCCGCGGGCCTCTCGCTCACCAACATGGGCGACATCGAGGTGCAGACCGTGGCCGGCGCCACCAGCACCGGCACCCACGGCACCGGACGGGACTCCGGCTCGCTCGCCGCCCAGATCCGCGCCCTGGAGATCGTGCTCGCCGACGGCAGCATCCGGCGCTGCTCCCCCACCGAGGACCCGCGGCTCTTCGAGGCCGCCCGGCTCGGCCTCGGCGCGCTCGGCGTGATCACCGCGCTCACCCTCGCCGTCGAGCCGGCCTTCCTGCTCACCGCGCACGAGCAGCCGATGCGCTTCGACGAGGTGCTGGACCGGCTGGACGACCTCACCGCCGTCAACGAGCACTTCGAGTTCTACTGGTTCCCGCACACCGACCGCTGCTCCACCAAGCGGAACAACCGCAGCCAGGGCCCGGCCGCGCCGCTGCCCCGGTTCAAGGGGTGGCTGGAGGACGACTTCCTCTCCAACACCGTCTGGGAGGGCGCCTGCCGGGTCGGCCGCCGCTTCCCCGGCTCGGTGCCGGCGATCGCCGCGCTGGCCAGCCGGGCCTGGTCGGACCGCAGCTACACCGACACCGCGTACAAGGTGTTCACCAGCCCCCGCAAGGTGCGCTTCACCGAGATGGAGTACGCGGTGCCGCGCGCGGCGGCCGGCGAGGTGCTGCGCGAGCTGCGGGCGATGGTCGAGCGGTCCGGCTGGCGGATCAGCTTCCCGGTCGAGGTGCGGTTCGCCCCGGCCGACGAGGTCTGGCTCTCCACCTCGCACGGCCGGGACACCGCGTACATCGCCGTCCACCTCTACCGGGGCACCGCCGAGCAGGGGTACTTCACGGCGGTCGAGCGGCTGATGACCGAGCACCGGGGCCGCCCGCACTGGGGCAAGCTGCACACCCGCGACGCCGAGTACCTCGCCGGGGTCTACCCGCGCTTCGCCGACTTCACCGCGCTGCGCGACGAACTGGACCCGGACCGCCGCTTCGGCAACGACTACCTGCGCCGGGTGCTGGGGGCCTAGGGGGTGTTCCCCTGCGGAGCCGCCGGAGCCTCCGGGGCGGCCGGGGCGGCGGGCGGTTCGACGGCGGTGGTCGGGGCCGGGGGCTTCGGGGTCGCGGCGCCGGAGGGCTTCGCGGAGGCGGCCCCGTCGCCCGACGGCGCGGAGGGCGCGCCGGACGCGGGGGGCGCGGGGGGCGCGGACGGCTCGCCGGTGGGGCGCGCGGAGGGCTTCGCGGACGGTTCCGTGCCCGGCCCCGCACCGGAACCGGCCGACGGGGAGGCCGGCGCTGCGCCGCCCCCGGTGTCCGGACGCGCGTCGGAGGCACCGGGGCTCGGCCGCCCGGAGGCACCGCCGTCCCGGCCGGCCGAGGGCGAGGACGAGGGCACCGAGGACGGCCCGGAGGACGGTGCGTCACCCGTGGGGGCGGTCGGTTTCCGGTCGACCCGGCCACCGATCGAGGTCCCGGTGCCCGACTCGCCCTTGACCGTCGCCGACACCGGCTGCCCGGTCGCCAGCTCGAAGGCGAGGATCGGCACCATCGCGAGGGTGAACACCAGCACCGAGACCGCCGCGTACGACTTCCAGGTCCATCGGCGACGCGCCCGGACCACCTGCGGAGTGCTCCACTGCGCGGAGGGCGGCGGATCCGCCGCGGGGGCCGGCTCCGGCGCCTGCCGCAGCCCGTTCGCCAGCTGCCCCGGGCCGGCGGTCCGGTCCACCGCGCCGCGCAGTTGTTCGCCGGTGCGCTTGAAGAGGTGCTGGAACACCGCACCTCCGGTGGTCGCGCCGATGCTCACCACCGCCGCGCCGAGAATGGTGCCGTACACCCCGAGTTCGGACGCGAGCACCGCCCCCACCACGGTCGCCAGTGCGCTGGCGGCGACCTGAGCCACACTCAGATCAATTCGCCTGCGACCTTCCTCGGCTCCGTCCGGGGCGGGCTTCACCTGCGGCATCAACATCCCTCGCGTCAGTACGACTGTCCTTCGAACAAGTCACTCCATCTTGCCCAAAGAAGGACACAAGGGTCGAAAATGCGGTTCTGCGCGAGAGATATATGTGAAGATGATCACCGTTCATCGGCCGATCCTCGGCCATTGGGGTCGTGCGCTCTTGAGATTCCCGTGAATCGCGGGAGACTTGAGCGGCGAGCCGCCCCTTTGGATGCCACGAATGGAGTACTGTTCGTAAAGCCTGAGCCCTGGGTCGACTTGTCGACTGCCCCTCAACCGGCAGCCTGACGAAGAGCCACGGAACAGGCACGCACGGCGACGCCCGTCCCGGACCGTCGCGTTCACTGCGCGTGCGAGGACGGCCGGGACACCCAGGCGCGACGTCGACGGATGGCGTGGCAAAAAGGCAACCGTGCCACAGCGGCGTGGACGGGCGTAGGCCCGACACGCCGGGGAACTCAGCAAGGTTGTGGCCAGTCGCGAGCGGGCAGGCCACACTCAGTACGGGAGCAGCGACGCAGGTGACGTCGGCAGGCACCACCCGGGAGGTAACCGTGCCCGAACTGCGGGTTGTGGCCGTCAGCAACGACGGCACACGGCTGGTGCTCAAGGCTGCCGACAGCACGGAGTACACCCTTCCCATCGATGAGCGGCTGCGCGCCGCCATCCGTGGCGACCGGCCCCGCCTCGGCCAGATCGAGATCGAGGTCGAGAGCCACCTCCGCCCCCGGGACATCCAGGCGCGGATACGAGCCGGTGCCTCCGCCGAGGAGGTCGCGCAGGCGGCCGGCATCTCCGTCGACCGGGTCCGCCGCTTCGAGGGTCCGGTGCTGGCCGAGCGCGCCTTCATGGCCGAGCGGGCCCGCAAGACCGCGATCCGCCGGCACGGCGAGGCCCCCGGTCCGCAGCTGGGCGAGGCGGTGGCCGAGCGGCTGGCGCTGCGCGGCGCGGAGAAGGAGACCGAGCGCTGGGACTCCTGGCGGCGCGACGACGGCACGTGGGAGGTCATCCTCTCCTACCGGGCCGACGGCGAGGGCCGCAGCGCGTCCTGGACGTACGACCCGCCCCGGCGGCTGGTGCAGCCCAACGACGACGAGGCCCGCGCGCTGATCGGCGAGACGGTCGAGCGCGAGGAGGAGTCGGTCTTCCCGTTCATCCCGCGGATCGCCCGGCTCCCCCAGGAGCGGCCGCCGCGCCCGATGATCGACCGGCCCTCGGCGGACCGGATCATGTCGTCCCGCGAGGTGCGGGAGTCCCGCGAGGCCACGGCCGAGTCCCGCGACTCGCTGACCAGCCTGCTGGACGTGGTGCCCGCGTTCCGCGGCGACCTCGCGGTCGGCGCGCCGCCGCCGATCGAGCCGGTGCCCGCCGAGGTCGCCGAGGAGGCGGAGGAGCCGGCCGCCGCCGCTCCCGCGGTGGGCGCGGGCTCGGCGTACGCGGACATCCTGATGCCCCGCGCGGTCGCGCCGCACCGGGAGCGGCTGGTCGGCACCACCGACCGGCAGGCCGAGGCGGACGGCGTCCGGCCCGGCCGCCGGGCCACCGTGCCGAGCTGGGACGAGATCGTCTTCGGCAGCCGGCGCAAGAAGCAGGAGTAGCGGGAACCACACGCGCGAGGGGCGGACGGCCGTGGCCGTCCGCCCCTCGCGCGTCCCGGCTCACCCGGGCTGGTCGGTGACGGCGACGGGGCGCGCCGGGTCACTGGACCACTCGCTCCAGGAGCCCGGGTAGAGGGTGGCCGGCAGGCCGGCGACCGCGAGGGCCAGGATCTGGTGCGCGGCCGTCACCCCCGAGCCGCAGTAGACGGCGGTCTCCCGCTCGCCCGCGCCCAGCGCCCGGAAGCGGGCGGCGAGTTCGGCGGCGGGCCGGAAGCGGCCGTCCGGGCCGACGTTCTCGGTGGTCGGCGCGGAGACGGCGCCGGGGATGTGGCCGGCCCGCGGGTCGATCGGCTCGGTCTCGCCCCGGTAGCGCTCCCCCGCCCGGGCGTCCAGCAGCAGCGCCTCGCGGGCCCAGGCGGCGGCGCCGTCCGCGTCGGTCACCGGAAGCCGGCCCGGCACCGGCTTGAAGTCGCCCTCCCCGGCCGGCGGCACCTCGATGCCGACCGGCAGTCCGGCCTCCCGCCAGGCCGCGTAACCGCCGTCCAGCACCCGGACGTCCGGGTGGCCAGCCCAGCGCAGCAGCCACCAGGCGCGGGCGGCGGCCATCGCGGTGGCACCGTCGTAGACCACCACCGGACGGTCGGCCGAGACGCCGCAGCGGCGCAGCGCGGCACCGAACTCCTCCGGGTCGGGCAGCGGGTGGCGGCCGCCGCGGCCGGGCGGGCCGGCGGGGGCGGCGAGGTCGGTGTCGAGGGCGAGGAAGTGGGCGCCGGGGAGGTGACCGGCGGTGTAGTCCTCGATGCCGGGCGGGCCGCCGAGCTGCCAGCGCACGTCGAGCAGGACCGGCGGGAGCGCGGAGCCGAGCGCTTCGGCCAGTTCGGTCACCGACACCAGCGGGGAGTCATCGTGAAGCGTGGTCATGGCGGTCATTCTGGCGCAGGGCGACCGCGCCGGTGCTCTTTGTGCGGTCTTTGCCGGACTTTCCGCGCGGCCCGAGGGTTCGACGCGCGCCACGGTGGAAGCATCACCCTCACTGCGCCGTTTCGTGCGCCGTCCGTCCCCTGAGGAGACCTGTCATGTCCGCGCTGACACTCCGGCTGGCCCAGGGCACCCCGTGCTGGGTCAGCCTGATGACCGACGACCTGCCCGGAGCCCGGGCGTTCTACGGCGAACTGCTCGGCTGGACGTTCACCCCGGGGCCCGCGCAGCTCGGCGCGTACGTGCGGGCCCGGCTCGGCGAGGAGCCGGTGGCCGGGCTCGGGCTGTCCGCGGTGACCGGCTTCCCGGTGCAGTGGACCACCTACTTCGCGGTGGACAGCGCGGACCGCTCGGCCCAGCTGGTGCGGGAGTGCGGCGGCACGGTCGCGGTCGGACCGCTGCAGGCGGAGCGGGCCGGACGGCTGGCGATCGCGGCGGACGTCTCGGGCGCGGTCTTCGGGCTCTGGCAGGGCGAGGAGCACCTCGGCCGGGAGGCCGGCCCCGAACCGGGCGGGCCGGCCTGGGCGGAGCTGCTCACCCCGGACGCGGACGGCGCGACGGTCTTCTACCGCGCGGTGCTCGGGGTGCCGGTCGCGGAGGCCGACGGCGGATCGGCGCTGCTGGTCGGCGGCCGGGCGGTGGCCGGGATCCGGCGCGACGCCGAGCTGCGCGGCCACCCGCCGCGCTGGCGCACCCACTTCGCCGTCACCGACGCGGAACTGACGGCCCGCCGGACGGTGGAGCTGGGCGGCCGGGTCCTGGTGGGGCCGCACGCGACGCCCCGCGGCCTCGCGGCCCGGCTGGCGGACCCGCGCGGCGGGCACTTCTCGGTGCTGGAAGGCCTCTAGGGTCTGTCTCTTGGATCCTTACCGGGTCCGCGACGCCTGGGCACGCACCTCGCCGCGTTGTCGTCGGTCGCCAATGCTCCGCAGTGGCTCCCTCCTCCGCCTTGCGATGCACGCACCCAGACGCCGCGGCCTGATCCGACAAAATCCAAGAGACAGACCCT
>NZ_JBHYUU010000173.1:0-17045 GCF_042749955.1 Kitasatospora sp. NPDC059462
GTGCACCACATGGTGCACGCCCCCGCCACGCTGTCAGCCGGCGGTCGCCGCCATGGTCTCGCGCACCGTGACCAGGCACGGATCGCAGTAGCGGTCCGGCACCCCGGCAGGCCCGTCCAGGCCGTTCGGGACCACCCGGCGGGACAGCTCCAACAGCTGGCCGCAGAGCGCCGTCGACGCGTCGTCCTTCGACACCACGTGCCACACCAGGCCCGACGGATCCACCGCCGGATCGGACTCGGCCCACATCTCGTACACGACTGCCTCCCGGAGCAGGGGATCGGGGATTCCCATGCAATCCCGGGCGGCGCCGGTCGGCCACCGGGTGGCACCCACTGGGACGGTTCTCCGGCGAACGGACGGTTACCGGCGCCCGGGCGGGGCAGGCGCGCAGCCGAGGCCGGGACGGGCCCGGCCGTGACCCAGCAGGGAGGCACCGGATGAGCATGGTCAAGGAGTCGGTCGAGGTCGACGTGCCGCTGCACGCCGCCTACGACCAGTGGACGCTGTTCGAGGAGTTCCCCCGGTTCATGGAGGGCGTCGACTCGGTGACCCAGCTCGACGACCGCCACAACCACTGGCGGACCAGCATCGGCGGGGTCAGCCGCGAGTTCGACACCGAGATCGTCGACCAGCTGCCGGACGAGCGGATCGCCTGGCGGACCGTCGACGGCGAGGTCCACCAGAAGGGCGTCGTCAGCTTCCACCGCATCGACGAGGCGCACACCCGGGTCAGCCTGGCCATCGACTACCAGCCCGAGGGGATGGCCGAGAAGGCCGGATCCGCCCTGGGCATGGTCGACCGGCGGGTGAAGGGCGACCTGCGGCGCTTCAAGGACTTCATCGAGGAGCGCGGGCGCGCCGAGGGTGGCTGGCGGGGCCGGATCACCCCGGGCTGAGCCCGGAGCGCTCCGCACGACCCCGGCCCCGGATCCCCCCGACGGGGGACCCGGGGCCGTCGTCACGGCCGGGCGCGGGGGACGGACGGGCGGCTCAGCCGATCCCGGGCACGTCGCCCTCGGCGTCCTGCGCCCCGGTGGCGCCCTCGACCTCCTCCGGGGTCTCGACGCCGGGCCACTCGGTGCGGTCCTCGGCGCCGTCGGTCCGCTTCGCGTCCTCCCCGCCCGCCTCGTCCCGCCGGATCCGCACCGACTCCTCCTCGGCCGACAGCCCGGCCGTGTCCTGCGGCGCGGCGGCCCGCAGGTCGCTGTGCGGGTCGAGCAGGTCGAGCCGCCCGGCCGCGGGCTCCGGGGTACCGGCCGCCTCGTCCGGCTCCGGCTCCTCCTGGGCCAGCCGTGCGTCCAGCGACTCGCCCTCCGCCTGCTCGGCCCCGGTGGTGCCGAAGGCCTCGACGGCCACCGGCGCGTCCCCCGGCACCGGCTGGACCTGCGGGTCGCCCGACCACCACTGGGACGGCGAGCCGTCCTGCAGATCGGGGATGCCCTCGTCCTCGGGCGCAGCGCCGGGATCGTGGCTGCGCGCCCCGGTCCCCGGCTCCCACACCGGCGGCTCACCGGACCCGGTCCCGGACTCCGTCCCGGACCCCGGCCCGTCCCGTGGCGGCGGATCGACCTCCAGCGGCGCCCGGTGCTCCGCGCGCGGGCGTCGCCCTCGCCGGGCGCGGTGCCCGGCACCGGGCCTCGGCGATCTCCGGCTGCTGCCCGTCGCTGCCGGCCACGTTCGGCGTGCCGCCCCTGCCGCCCCTGCCGCCCCTGCCGACCGGCGCGGGCCGTCGTCGCGCGCCCTCCGCCCCCTCGGCGTCCCGCCCCGGCCGGCGTGCCCCGGCGGTGTCGGCCGGCCCGATCGCGCCGCCCATGTCGTGCAGCGGCCGTTCCCGCGGTGTCCCGGTCATGGTGACCTCCCGATCGTCGAACTCCGGACCGTGCGCCTACCCGCCCCCGGCGGCACGTACCGGGGCGGTTGGCCCGGAGCGGGCCGGGTAGGCGCCGGGTGTGGAGCACTACGAACCCCCGGTGAACGGCGGACCCGGCGCGCACGACGCGGCGGGGTACGACCTGTGCGACCACTGCGGCCGGGTCCTGCACGACGAGGAACTGCTCGGCGCGCTCGTCCCGGACTCCTCCGCCGTCCACGCCCACGACCCCGGACTCGACGGCAGGCGGGTCGTCACCGCCTGCTCGTCCGACCACCTCGCCGCGCTGATCGCGGAGTACCGCAACCGCCCGTTCGTCCACGAGGAGCAGTGGGCGGCGAAGGTCTGCCGCACGCTCGCCGACTGCGACGAGCCGGTGCCGCTCGGCCTCGTCGCCGCACTCAGCGGCCTCTCCGAGCACCAGGCGCAACGCGGGGTGGACTGGCACAACGCCCGCGCCCGCGAGTGGCGCGCCCGCTACGGCGAGCCCGGCGCGGACGGCGACGACCCCGGCGGGTGACCCGACCCGGGCCGACCTGACCGTCAGGGCGCCGCGCGGTCCGCGGCCGGCGGTACGGGACCGTCGCCCTCCTCGTCCTCCGCCGCGGCGTCGGCCACGGCCGGGCCCTGCTCCGCCTCCACGTCCTCGCGCTGCGGACCGGCCTCCCCGCCCGGCCGCCCGGCCGCCCGCTCCACGCTCACGGCCCACGAGCGTCGTCTGGCACTCACCACTGCCTCCCTCGGCTTCGGGGCGGACCCTCACGCCCACCGGTGGCCTGCGGCTACCCGACACCGCAACGGCCCACACCCGTAGTCCAGCGCGATCCGCCGCCCACAGCCACCCGACCACGCATACCGGGCGCCCGCCCGGGTACCCGCCCGCGTCCGGGGGCCACCACGCCCTGCCCACCGCCTCCCGCACCGGGAGCCGGCCGACCAGGAGGAGAACCATGACCCGCGACTGCAAGGCCCTGGCCATCGTCACCAACTACGGCGTCGAGCAGGACGAACTCCTCGTCCCGCTGCGCCACCTGCGCGACGACGGCGTGCGGGTCGACATCGCCGCCGTCGAGGACGATGACATCCGCACCCTGGTGGGGGACGAGGACCCCGGCGAGACGGTCCGCCCCACCCACACCCTCGGCCAGGTCGTAGCCGACGGCACCGACGGCTACGACCTGCTGCTGATCCCCGGCGGCACGATCAACGCCGACACGCTCCGGCTCCAGGACGAGGCCGTCCGGCTGGTGCGCGCCTTCACTACCACCGGCCGGGCCGTCGCGGCCATCTGCCACGGCCCCTGGCTGCTCGCCGAGGCCGGGGTCGCCGAGGGCAAACGGCTGACCTCCTACCCGTCGCTGCGCACCGACCTCACCAACGCGGGCGCCGAGTGGACGGACGAGCCGCTGGTCGAGGACGACACCGGCGGCTGGCACCTGATCACCTCCCGCAACCCGGGCGACCTCGGACCGTTCACCCAGGCCATCGACGCCGTCCTGCCCCGCACGGTCGCGGCAGCGGGCCGGCCCGGGTAGCGGCCCGCCGGGGGGTTGCCGCAGTTTGCTTCCGCGCATGGGGGCGGTGATCGGCGGGGGCTCAGGGCGGGTGGGCTGCCGCCGCGCCGAGCGGGCTTCATGCCGCCCTGCGCATCCCGCCCACGGGCACCGAGCCGTGCAGCAGCAGGTCGGCGGGATCCCGGGGGACGCGGACGGCGTGCGCGCGGGCGGCCGGGGGGTCGCCGTATGCCCTCCGCCGGCCGACATCGCGCTGTCGCCCGGCGGACATCATGACCGGCGGACACGAGGGCTTCCGGCTCGACAACGGCATCGACCCCGAGCCCGGCAAAGCGGCGCCTCCCTTGCCCCCCGGAGGACCTCGTGGCCCTCACGGCGGAGCCGGCCAGGCACCAGGCGGCGACCATGCCCGACCGGGAACCCTGACCTCCCGCCTCACAAGGAGTCCACGAGCCCGCCGTCGACGACGAAGTCGGCGGGCCTCGGGGGCGTTCGGTGTGGAAGCGGACGTGCCCGGCGGAGCCGGCCCGAGGTGTCCTCGTCCCTTCGCGGACGGCGATCAGCCGTGCGGTAGCCGGCCGGTTCGGGCAGCGGGGTCGTGACCGGCCGTCAGCCCTGCAGCAGCAGGCCGGCGGCGTCTTCGGGGCCGTCGGCGGAGCGGCAGACGGCCGGGACGCAGGGCGTGTACGGTGCGGCCGGGGGCCGGGCGGCGTCGGGGAGGCGGACGGCGTGGGCGCCGGCGGCCAGGGCGGCCTCGATCAGCGGACTTCCGTGGGCCACCACCGTGACGAGCGCCGGCGGCAGGTCGAGTGCGCGGCAGGCGGCGGTCACCAGACCGGTCGCGGGCGGGCGGCAGTCGCAGCCGTCGTGCGGCCCGTGCGGGCAGACCGCCCACACCTCGACCGGCCCGAGCAGCAGTTCGGTGCGGGCCTGCACCGCCTCGACCTGCTCGCGTCGCAGCACGCAGCGCGCGACCCCGGGCTGGGTGCTCAGCACACCGAGCGCGAAGCCGGCCGTCCGCAGCGCCGCGAGGGCGGCCCGCACCCCGGACAGCGGGTGGACCGCGCCGGGGTCGCCGTTGCAGGAGACGTCCTGGATCAGCGTGCCGTCCCGGCCGAACAGCACGGCGCCGCGCGGTGCGCCCGCCGCCGTGCGGTGCGGTTCGCGGAGGAACAGCCAGGCACCGGGCCGGCTCGCGGGGGCACCCGCCGGGCGGGGGAGCGGGACGGTCGTCGCGGTGCTTTCGAGGTACGCCATACTCCTGCGGGTTGCCGCCGGGCGGCGGCCGAAACGGTACCGGCCCGGACGGAGCGCGCTGCTGACGCACCGTTGGCCGGGGGCTGCGGGGGGTCACGGCCCGTGCGGCCGGTCGGTGCTGTCGTGGCCGGTGAACCGGTCGCGCAGCGAGGCGATGGCGCCGGTGCCCGGAGGCAGCCCCCAAACGGGGGAGCAGGGGCCGGCCCGCCGGGCCCCGGCGAGCCGGTCGGCGCAGCGCCGCAGCTCCGCCGCCGGGACGGCCGCGCGGACCAGCGGGAAGAGCCGCTCGTTCTCGCCGCTCAGGTGGGCCCGCAGGAGAACCAGCAGCGCGCCGGTGCAGTGGGTGCGGTCGGCGGCCGGAAGCCGTTCGTCCATCGCCCGCGCCAGCAGCCGGCGCACCGTCTCGTGGGTGTGGGCGGCGGCGTCCGCGAGCGCCCGTCCGGCGGGCAGGTACTGGCGGACGAGCGGGTAGAAGGACGTCTCCTCGGCGGTCAGGTGCTCGTCGAGGAGCCGGTCCAGTTCGGCCAGCAGCCGGTGGCCGTCCGCCACGGCGTGCTCGCCTCGGGCGTGGACGGTGTCGAGTCGGCGCAGCAGGGCCTCCACCGCGCGGTGGGCGGTGGACAGTTCGCCCAGGAGCCCGTCAGGGCCGTTCATGGTGCCTCCGTACGGGGGCGGGTGAGGGGTGTCGGGGGAATCTGTGCGTCTGCCCGCCCCCGGTCGCTTCAATCGCGCCGGGGGCCGTCGGGTCGTACCGCCCCCCGGACGCCCGGTGGGCGGTGTTTGCCGGCCGGTGGTCCGGGGACACGCCCGGCCGAGACACGGAATCGGGAAGGAGGAGTGCGGCCATGACGAACGACGCGAGCGTCCTGCTGCGGGCATACCGGGGACTCGCCGGGAGGGACGGCCCGGGCGGGGAGCCGGCCCGGCGGGTGGCGGTCGGGCGGCCGGACGAACCCCTCCACCGGCCGGCCGCCGCCCTGGAGGGCTGAGCCGTGCCCGGGCCCCCGGGCCGTGAGCGCCCCATCGCCGCGACCGCGCCGTCACCGATCGACCTGGTGCCGACCGACCTGTCGCCGATCGACCTGGCGCCGACCGAACCGCCGAGCTGCGTGCCGGCCGTGCCGTGCTGGGTGAGCCTGCTCAGCCGCGACCTGCCGGCCGCCACCTCCTTCTACGGTCCCCTGCTCGGCTGGACCTTCCGTCCGGTGCCGAGCCCCTGGGGGCCGTACCTGCACGGGATCGCCGACGGCAGCGTGGTGGCGGGTCTCGCCGAGACGGCCCGCCGCTGGGGGTTCCCGGTCGGCTGGACCACCTACTTCGGCACCGAGGACGCCGACGCGGCCGCCGAGCGGATCCGCTCCGGCGGCGGCACCGTGGCCGTCGGCCCGCTGACCTTCGACGGGGGCCGGGTGGTGCTGGGCGCCGATTCCCAGAACGCCGTCTTCGGTCTCTGGCAGGCACCCGTCCGCCCGCCGGGAGGGCCGTGCGGACCGGGCGCGCCGGTCCGCACCGAGCTGCGCACCCGTGACGCCTTCGCCGCCGCCATCTTCTACGCGCGGGTCTTCGACTGGGCGGAACGCGACGGTGACGGCTACGACGTCCGCTACGAGCACGACCGGGTGGTGCTGAGGGTCGACGGCCGTGCCGCCGCCGCGCTGTGCGGGGGCGGCACCGACGGCGCCACGGAGCCGCTGCTGAGGCCGCGCTGGCACGTCCACTTCGAGACCGCGGACGTCGACGACGCGACCGCCCGCGCGCTGCGGCTGGGCGGCCGGGTGCTCCGGCCGCCCGTCGACACCCCGTACGGCAGGGTGGCCGCCCTCCAGGACACGGAGGGCGGCCTGTTCCACCTGGTGACGCCGTGAGCGATGCCCGAGCGGGCGAGGACCTCGCCGGCACGGGACGCTCCGGACTCCGGCACACGGCCGGAGTCCGGAGGCCGTTCGGGCGCCGTGGAGATCAGGCGGCCCAGCTGCCGTTGGACAGGGCCGTCGACTGGAAGTCGAAGTAGAAGCGGGTGCCGTTCTGCACGTCGGTCGCGATGACGTTCCACTGACCTGCGGTGGCCAGTTTGTAGCCCGACTGGCAGTACGGCGATCCCGAACTCGGTACGAAGCACACGGCGACGTAGCGGTTGGTCTTGGGCTTGATGTTGATGTCGGCGCAGTTGCTCGTCGTCGTGAGGTAGGAGGACCCCGCCGGGTACCACCGCGCCCCATCGGGCTTCGAGTAGGACTTGGCGCTGTCGTAGCAGGCCGCGGCGATACTCCGGGCCGGCTCGTCGGCCTGCGCGGACGGCGTGATGGTCATCGCGCCGCCGACGAACGCGGCCGACAGCAGAACAGCGGCGACACGCATGCGTATGCTCACAGGTGCTCCCCTGGGTCGTCGGGGGCCTGTCGACCCCCTTGTCGACTTTCGCGGTCCGTGAGCTCGGCGGCAGGACCGTCCGGACCTGCTTCAGAGACTAGGACACGCCCCGGGCGGCCGACAGGCGTCTTATGCGCCAAGTGAGCGGCGAAACCGCTGCCCGCGGCGGCCTCCGGGGGCTCACGGAGCTGATCATCACCCCGTGGCGCAGCAGCAACAGGCCCCACGGGAACGGGAGTTCAGGGGCGCGGCGCGCCGGGGCGGAGCAGCCGTTCGCCGCAGGCCGGACGGGACGTTGTGATCATCCCACCGGCCTGCGGCGAACGGTGTGCGGTGCGGGGGAGCGGTCAGTCGGGCGGCTCGTACGGCTGCGGCTGCGGTTCGTCGGCGGGACGGTCGGGCGGGGGCTCACGCCCCGGCTCCCCGTCCGCCTGCCGGGTCACGGCGTACTCCGGGCCGTCGGCCGGGCCCTTCTGCTCCTCGTGCTCCGGCGGAGCACCGCCCTCGCCGGTCATCCGTGACTCGGGCGTCTCGGCCCGCACGGGCGGGTCCGGGGGTTCGCGGGTACGGTCGTGCGGGCCGGTCATGGTCGCCCACCTCCGGTTCGTCGGTGTCGGTGCGGTCGCGGGGGGCCGCGTCAGTCCTTGCCCGCGTCCTTGAGCTTCTCGGCGGCCTGCTTCAGGTCGCTCTTCATCTGGGTGCCGCGGCCCTTGGCCTCCATCGTGCGGTCACCGGTGGCCCGGCCGGCGGCCTCCTTGGCCTTGCCGCGGGCCTTCTCGGCCATGTTGCGCACCTTGTCGTCGGTCGCCATGGTGTTCGCCTCCGTTCGCCACGGGCGGGCCGGTGCCCGCCCGGGAGGCGTCTGCCCCGAAGCGGGCAGGTCATGCGTCAGACGGGCGGGGTGACGGTGGCGGTCAGCCGGGCGAGTCCGTCGACCACGTCGCGTGCGCGCCCGTGCGCGCGGAAGTCCCGGCGCTGGCGCTCGGCGCCGCTGCCCAGCCGGCGCAGCCGGTCGAGACCGGCCTCGACGGCCGCCAGGTCACCCGCGGCGGACAGCCCCGGCGCGGCCCGCTCCAGCAGCCGGTCCACCAGCGCGGGCATCGGCACCGGCCACCCGGTGAACGGGTCGATCCCCTCGCCCGACGGGCCGGTCTGGGCGGCCCGCCGGTGGGCGGCCGCCAGCCGGCCGTGCGGTACGGCGGGCGGGGGCAGCCCGACCCGGGCCTCGTCGAGCAGGACGGCGCCGAGCCCGCGCAGCAGCCCGGCGAACAGCAGCACCGTCCCCAGGTCGGCGTTGACGTCGGCGACCCGCACCTCCAGCGTCGGCACGTGCTCCGACGGGCGGGTGTACCAGTAGATCATCCGGCGGTCGAGCAGCGTGCCGCGCGCGACCAGGGCGTTGGCGCGCCGCTCGTAGCCCCGCTCGTCCACCAGCGGCGCCGCGCCGACGGTCGGCCAGCGCGACCAGCGCACGTCCCGCCAGCTGGCGAAGCCGCTGTCGCGGCCCGCGTCGAACGGCGAGTTGACGGCGAGCGCCTGCAGCACCGGCAGCCAGGGCCGCAGCCGGTTGCCGAGCGCCAGCGCGAGCCCGCGCTCCAGGGTGCCCAGGTGCACGTGGCAGCCGCACAGCGCCCCGCTGTAGCCGTCGGCCGCGGCCGGGTAGCGGTCCGCCATCAGCCGGTAGCGGGGGTTGTCGGTGAGCAGCGCCGGCTCCGGTCCCGCCAGCACCGGCGTCCCGCTGGCGACCAGCAGGCAGTCCGCGTCGGCGGCCGCCGCCACCAGGCCGGCGCGCAGCCGGGCGAGGTCGTCGGCCAGCTCCTTGAGGCGCAGTGCGGGGCGGCTGGTGGTCTCCACCTGCACCTGGAAGATCTCCGGCTGCACCTGCTCGCCCAGCACCCGGGAGGCGGCCGCCAGCACCTGCGAGGCGCGGGCGACGGGCAGCCGGGTCCGGCGGTCGACCAGCAGGAACTCCTCCTCCACCCCGACGGTCGGCACCGTTCCGGGGGTCGGGCGCGTGGTCACGGCCGGCTCCGGCGCGAACCGCGGGCCGGCGCGAGGCCGGCCGTGCCCAGCAGGCCGGAACCCGCCGCCGCGAGCAGGGCGCGGTGCTGGGAGGCCCACAGCTGCGGGCTGCGCGCGTGGGCCTCGTCGTCGAAGCGCCCGCGCGCACCGTGGTCGACGTCGTCGTCGGCGGGCTCCCACAGGTTGGCGCGGTCCTGGACGCGTCGCGGCCGGTCCTCCTGCTGCGCCGACCGGCCGGTGCGGGCCAGGTAGTGCTCGAGCAGCCCGGGTGCCACGGCGTTGGCCAGCAGGGTCGCCACCGTGCTCGCGCCGACCCAGTACTCGCGCCGCCCGGGGTGGTCGGCGGCGAACCGCACGGCGCGGGCGGCGACCTCCGGCTGGTACACCGGTGCGACCGGCCGGGCGCGCCCGGGCAGCCGGTTGAGCACCCAGTCGAACTGCGGGGTGTTGACGGCGGGCAGCTGGACCATGGTGACCCGCACGCCCGAGCGGGCGGCGAGCAGTTCGCAGCGCAGCGCCTCGTGCCAGCCCTGGAGGGCGTGCTTGGCGCCGCTGTACGCGCTCTGCAGCGGAATGCCCCGGTAGGCGATGGCCGATCCGACCTGCACGACGGTGCCGCGGTCGCGGGGCAGCATCCGGTGCAGCGCAGCTCGGGTGCCGTTCACGTATCCAAGGTAGGTGACGTCGGTGACCCGGCGAAACTCGGCGGCGGTGATGTCCGCGAAGGGCGCGAACACCCCCGCGAAGGCGTCGTTCACCCAGACGTCGATCGGCCCGAACGCCTCCTCGGCGCGGGCCGCGACGTCCTCGCAGGCCTCGGGGTCGGCGACGTCGGCCGGGACGACCAGCGCGGGCGCGCCCGCCTGCCCGGCCTCGGCGGCCGCGGCGCGCAGCCCGGCCCGGCCGCGCCCGGTGAGCACCAGCCGGTCGCCGCGGGCGGCGAACTCCCGTACGCAGGCCCGGCCGACTCCGGCCCCGGCCCCCGTGACGACGACGGTGCGTGGCGGCGGATCGCGGTGAGTCCTCATGGCGGGCGTGTTGCCCCGGGCGCGGTGGCGAAACGTCCCGGTCTGCGGTTCAGTCCTCGGGCGGGCGCTTCTCCCGGTGGTTCTGGCGGCGCAGCTGGACCACCGGCAGGAGCAGCCAGCAGACGGCGAAGTAGGCCATCACCGCGCCCGCGATCCAGGCGGCCGCGGCACCGTCGGTGGCCTCCCGCAGCAGCAGGAGCAGTGCGGAGCCGATGGTCAGCGCCAGCAGGATCAGGCCGATCGCGACCAGCCGCGCGGCCGCGTCGACCAGCTGCGGCTTGAGCCGGCGGCCGGCGAAGAGCCGGTGGTAGGAGACCGGCGCGGCGAGCGAGCCGGTGGCGAGCGCGCCCAGCACCACGGTGACCACGTACAGATCGCGGTCGAATTGCTCCAACTGGGCGAACCGCGGCATGAAGACGACGCTCAGCAGGAAGCCGAACAGGACCTGGGAGCCGGTCTGCGCGACCCGCACCTCCTGGAGCAGGTCGCTCCAGCGGCGGTCCGCGCGTTCCTCCGGCGACTCCTGGCGTCCGTCCCGGGGCGCGGTGGTGCCCTCGCGGCGCCCTGCTCCCCCTGCTCCCCGTGTCATCCGCCCCTCCTCCGTCCTGTCCGTCGCCTCGCATCCGTCGCGTCCGTCGCGTCCGTCGCGTCCGTCGCGGCCGTCCGTCGGCTCCCGCCGCGCTCCCGCCCCCCCGGGGCCCCCCCGGCGCGGCCCTCTCCACCCCGGGCCCGCCCCGCCCGGGGTTCCGCGGGGCGGGGCCCGGGCAAACGCGGGCCGTGGACGAGAGGACCCGGACACCGCCGCGAGCGCCGTGGCGGGCCGCGGACCGGCCGGTCCGCGCCGTCCGCGCGGCCCGCCCGGCGGCGCGGCATCATGGTCTGGACGGCACCAAGCCTTTGCGACCGGACCGGGAGCCAGCCATGCATCTCTCCGCGGGCGACGCCGGGGGCACGGGGGGCACGGGGGACGGACCCGGTGGCACGCGGCGCGACCCCCCGGAGAACTACCGGCCGGGAGAACTGTCCGTCGTGGTGCACCGCGACGGACCGGTGCGGATCGTCGCCGTCGGGGGAGAACTCGACCACGACTCGGCGGACGGGCTGCGCACCGTGCTGGCCGGACTGCCGGAGGAGGGCCTCGCCCGGATCCTGGTCGACCTCGCCGAACTGCGCTTCTGCGACTCCACCGGGCTGAACATCCTGCTGCGGGCCCGCCAGGAGGCCGAACGGGTCGGCGTCCGGCTGGAGGTCGCCGGGCCGCGCCCCGCCCTCGTGCGGCTGTTCGCCGTGACCGGGGCCGACACCGTGCTGCGGGTCCACCCCACCCTCGCCCTCGCCCTGGAGACGGGCGCCGGCCCGGCCGGTGAGCGGGCGTGACGACATGACGACCGGCCCCGGCCCCGCCCCCGCCCCGGCACCGGATCCGGACGAGACCCGGCGGCTGGCGCTGAGCGGCGCCCGGGGAGCCGTGCAGCGCTCGCGCGACTTCAGCCGCCAGGCGCTGCTCGACTGGCACTGGCTGGCGGTGGACGGCGAGCAGTGGCCCGACGACGAGCAGGTCGCGGTCTTCGAGGACGTCCTGCTGATGGTCTCCGAACTCGTCACCAACGCCTGCCTGCACGCGCCCGGCGGCCCGCGCGAACTGCGGCTGCGCTGGGACACCCTGCGGCTGCGGGTCGAGGTGAGCGACGCCAGCCCGGTACCGCCGCAGCTGCGCCCGTCCGCCGATCCGGGGCAGCCGGGCGGGCACGGGCTGCGCGTGGTGGACCGGCTCGCCCGCGCCTGGGGATCGCGGCCCGAGGGCGCGGGCAAGTCGGTCTGGCTGGAGGTGCCGTCGCCGCTGGACCACCGCGGCCCGTACGGCTGAGCCGTACGGGCCGCGGGGAGCGGTGGTCAGGCGCCCGCCCGGCCGGGCTCGGTCGGCGGGCCCGGGTCGGGCTCCGGCGGCGGGAACGGCGGCACCGGCGGCGGCGCCGGGTCCGGTTCCGGCCGGGGGAGCGGGTTCGGGTGCGGGTGGGGGAAGGGTTCGGTGTCCGGGTGGCCGGGCGGGGGCACCGTCGGGACGCTCGCGGCGGTGCCCGCCGCACCGGTGACGGTCGTCGCGGTGGCGGTCATGGCACTCCTCCCGTGGTCACCGGCCGAGCGCGTGGGACAGCTCGCGCTTGTTCATCTTCGAGCGCCCCTTGATGCCGCGCTGCCTGGCCTCGTTGTACAGCTGGTCGTAGGTGGGCCCGCCGGCGCCCCGGTGCGAGCGCTGTCCGCCGCGCCGGCCGGAGGAGATGTCATGGGTGGAGCTGCGGCTCGCGGTCCTGGACTCGCCGTGCCGGGCGCGTTCCTTGTTGACCGTCCGGGCGGCGATCTCCTCGGCCCGCTTCTCGCTCTCGCCGCGGTCCAGCGCGCTCTCCTTGATGTGCTCGTACTGGCGTTCCCGCTTGGGGCTCGATCCTCGGGGCATGGCCGTGCTCCTCTCCGGTTCCGGTTCCCCGTCCTTGCCGAGCGCGTCTACCCGGTCGGCGGGCGGCGAACCACCGCGCGGCCGCCACCGGTCCGGACGTCCCGCGTGTCGCCTCCCGCGCGACGGTGGCACAGTGGGAGGCGGGGCGGCGCCGCCGCTTCCCACGGCCGGGCCCGCCGTCGGGCGATCCGGCCGCGCGCTCGATCCGGGTGGTGGACGCATGGACGAGCACCGGGCGCCGGGCGGTGCGCCGGGCGCCGAGGCGGGCCACGTGGAGCAGTCCGAGCAGGTCCTGCGGCAGCTGCTCGCCGGGCTGACGGCGGTTCGCGACGGTGACTTCCGCACCCGGCTGCGGCCCGACCTGCCGGGGGTGCCCGGCGAGATCGCCGCCGTGTTCAACGGCATGGTGGAGCAACTCGCCCGGGTGACCTCCGAGGTGACCCGGGTGGCCCGGGAGGTCGGCTCCGAGGGCCGGCTCGGCGGGCAGGCGCACGTGCCCGGCGCGTCCGGGACGTGGCTGGACCTCACCGACGCCGTCAACGCGATGGCCGGCGACCTCACCCGGCAACTGCGCAACATCGCCCAGGTGACCACCGCGGTGGCGCGCGGCGACCTCACCCAGAAGATCGAGGTCGACGCGCGCGGCGAACTGCTGGAGCTCAAGAACACCGTCAACACGATGGTCGGCCAGCTGTCCGCGTTCGCCGACGAGGTGACCAGGGTGGCCCGCGAGGTGGGCAGCGAGGGGCGGCTCGGCGGCCAGGCCGACGTCCGCGACGTCTCCGGCACCTGGAAGGACCTCACCGAGTCGGTGAACGTGATGGCGGACAACCTCACCGCCCAGGTGCGCGCCATCGCCGAGGTCACCACCGCGGTCGCCGAGGGCGACCTCACCCAGAAGATCCGGGTCGACGCGCGCGGCGAGATCCTGCTGCTCAAGGAGACCATCAACACGATGGTCGACCAGCTGTCCGCGTTCGCCGACGAGGTCACCAGGGTCGCGCGCGAGGTCGGCACCGAGGGCAACCTCGGCGGCCAGGCCACCGTCCGGGGCGTCTCCGGCACCTGGAAGGGCCTCACCGACAACGTCAACGTGATGGCCTCCAACCTCACCGGCCAGGTCCGCTCGATGTCCGAGGTGGCCACCGCCGTCGCCCGGGGCGACCTCTCCCGGAAGATCACCGTGGAGGCCAAGGGCGAGATGGCCGCACTGGCCGGTGCGATCAACACGATGGTGGACACCCTCTCGGTGTTCGCCGACGAGGTGACCCGGGTCGCCCGCGAGGTCGGCACCGAGGGCACCCTCGGCGGCCAGGCCCGGGTGCCCAACGTCGCCGGGACGTGGAAGGACCTCACCGACAACGTCAACTTCATGGCGCACAACCTCACCAGCCAGGTGCGCAACATCGCCCAGGTGACGACGGCGGTCGCCGGGGGCGACCTCACCCGCAAGATCGACGTGGACGCGCGCGGCGAGATCCTGGAGCTCAAGACCACCGTGAACACCATGGTCGACCAGCTCGGCTCGTTCGCCGACGAGGTCACCCGGGTCGCCCGGGAGGTCGGCACCGAGGGCCGGCTCGGCGGCCAGGCGGAGGTGGAGGGCGTCTCCGGCACCTGGAAGCGGCTGACCGAGAACGTCAACGAACTCGCCGGCAACCTCACCCGGCAGGTCCGCTCGATCGCCGAGGTCACCGGCGCCGTCGCGGCCGGCGACCTCACCCGCTCGATCACCGTGGACGCCTCCGGCGAGGTCGCCGACCTCAAGGACAACGTCAACTTCATGGTGGAGTCGCTGCGCGAGAGCACCCGCGCCAACGAGGAGCAGGACTGGCTGAAGACCAACCTCGCCCGCTTCACCGGCGCCATGCAGGGCAAACGCGACGTCCGCGCCGTCGCCGAGCTGATCACCGACGAGCTGACCCCGCTGGTCGGCGCCCAGTACGGGGCCTTCTACCTGGCCGAGGAGGACGGCGAATCCACCGCGCTGGCCCGCATCAGCGCCTACGGACCGCCGGGCGACGGAACCACCCCCGCCCGGCTGCGGCTCGGCGAGTCCCTGGTCGGCCAGACCGCCCGCAGCCGGCGCACCCTCACCGTCGACGACCTGCCGCCCGACTACGCCACCATCGCCTCCGGCGCCGGCGCCACCCACGCCCGCTCGGTGGTGATCCTGCCGATCGCCCTGGAGGAGTGGCTGCTCGGCGTCATGGAGTTCGCCTCCGTCCACCCCTTCAGCGCCGTCCACCGCGACTTCCTGGAACAGTTCGCCGAGGCCTGCGGCGTCAACCTCGGCACCCTGCTCGCCAACGCCCGCACCGACGAACTGCTCGGCGAGTCCCAGCGGCTGACCGCCGAACTCCAGGCCCGCTCCGAGGAGTTGCAGAACGGGCAGGAGGAGCTGCGGCGCTCCAATGCCGAACTCGCCGAGAAGGCCGGACAGCTCGCCGACCGCAACCGCGACATCGAGGCCAAGAACCTGGAGATCGAACAGGCCCGCCAGGAACTGGAGGAGCGCGCCCGGCAGTTGAGCCTCACCTCGATGTACAAGTCGGAGTTCCTGGCCAACATGAGCCACGAACTGCGCACCCCGCTCAACAGCCTGCTCATCCTCGCCCAGCTGCTCGCCCAGAACGCGGCCGGCAACCTCACGCCCAAGCAGGTCGAGTACGCGGGCGTCATCCACTCGGCCGGCTCCGACCTGCTCCAGCTCATCAACGACATCCTCGACCTCTCCAAGGTCGAGGCCGGGAAGATGGAGCTCGCCCCCGAACCCTTCGCTGTCCAGGACCTGCTGGCCTACGTCGAGTCCGCCTTCAAACCGCTCGCCGACCAGAAGGACCTCGCCTTCCGGATCACCGTCGAGGACGGCGTGCCCGGCGAACTCGTCACCGACCAGGCCCGGTTGCGCCAGGTCCTGCGCAACCTGCTGTCCAATGCCATCAAGTTCACCGACGCGGGCGGGGTCGACCTGCGCATCGAACGCGTCGAGGCCGCCGAACTGCCCGTCGAGATCGGCCAGGCCGAGGCCGCGGTGGCCTTCCACGTCGACGACACCGGCATCGGCATCGACCCCGCCCACCTCGACAGCATCTTCGGCGCCTTCCAGCAGGCCGACGGCACCACCGGCCGCCGCTACGGCGGCACCGGCCTCGGCCTGTCCATCAGCCGCGAACTCGCCCGCCTGCTCGGCGGCGCCCTCACCGTGCGCTCCACCACCGGGCAGGGCAGCCGCTTCAGCTTCTACCTCCCGCTCGCCCGCCGCGACCGGCCCGCGACCGCCCCGCCCGCCGTGACCCGCGTCCTGGTCGTCGAGGCCGACCCGCCGGCCCTGCTCACCCTGCTCGCCCGCACCGCCGCCGAGGCCCACGGCGAGGACCCGCAAGCGGGCGTCCGCAGCGCCGGCGACGAGGCCGGGCTGCGCGCCGCCGTCGCCGACGGCCCCTACCGCTGCGCCGTCGTCGACCTCGCCCACACCGGCGAACTGGTTCCCGTGCTGCTCACCGCCCTCCCCGAGAGCACCCCCGTCCTCGGCTACCACGGCGACGGCGGCCCGGCCGCCGGCATCGGCACGACGGTCGACCGCCTCGAAGTCCTCTCCGGGCTCGACGAGGTGCGCGAACGCCTGATCGCGCTGCTGGGCGGGCGTCACCCCGCCGCCGCGGGCCCCGCCGAGCCCGACGTCCCCGCCGACGAACCGCTCGCGGGGCGCACCGTGCTGATCGTCGACGACGACATCCGCAACGTCTTCGCCCTCGCCGCCGCCCTCGAACAGCACGGGCTGACCGTCCTGCACGCCGCCGACGGCCGCGCCGGGCTCGACCTGCTGCGCCGCCACCCCGAGACCGACCTGGTGCTGATGGACGTGATGATGCCCGGGCTCGACGGCTACGCCACCATCGCGGCCATCCGGGCGGACGAGGGCTTCGCCCGTCTCCCGGTCGTCGCCGTCACCGCCAAGGCCATGGCGGGCGACCGGGCCAAGAGCCTCGCCGCCGGCGCCGACGACCACGTCACCAAGCCCGTGGACACCGCGCTGCTGCTGGAGCGGATGCGGCACTGGCTGGACCCGTCATGACCACCGGCCCGCGAGGCGGCACCCCGCGCGACCCCGGCCCCGCCGGTCCCGGGCCGGCCGACCCCGTCCCCGCCGCTCCCCGCCCCGCCGCTCCCGGGCCGGACGCCGCCGGGCCGCCCGACGGCGGCGAGCCGGCGGCGGACGACGTCGCCCGGCAGCTCGCGGGCACCGTCCGACGGCTCCAGCACGCCGCCGAACGGATGCGGGCCGAGGAGGGCACCCGCGCGCTGGTCGACCTCGCCACCGGGATGCTCGCCGAGCGGCTGGCCGTCCCGCCCGTCGAGGCCGCCGCCCGGCTCGCCCACCTCGCCGGGGAGGCCGGCGTCCCCGTCGTCACCCTGGCCGCCGACGTCGTCGGCCGCTCCGTCGAGCCCGCCGGTCGCGCTCCGGCCGGGCCGCCGGCCGCCGCCCCCGGTGCTTCCGACGCCTCCGCCGCCCCCGGTCCGTC
>NZ_JBHYUU010000174.1:0-16853 GCF_042749955.1 Kitasatospora sp. NPDC059462
CCCCGGGCCCCCCTCGCACCCCTCGCCCCCTGAGCACCCCGCGCACCCCGACCCGACCGAGCGCCCCGAGGAGGAGCGATGACCGAGCCCGTGGCCGCCGCGCTGCAACTGCCCCGTTTCACCGCCGCCGCCGTCCAGGCCTCGCCCGTCTACCTGGACACCGCCGCCACCGTCGACAAGGCGGTCGCGCTGATCCACGAGGCGGCCGGCCACGGCGCCTCCCTGGTGGTCTTCCCCGAGGTGTTCGTCCCCGGCTACCCGTACTGGAACTGGACGATGAACCCGGTGCAGGGCTCGCCCTGGTACGAGCGCCTCTACCGCGCGTCGGTGGACGTGCCCGGCCCGCACGTCGACACCCTGCGCGCCGCCGCCCGGCGGGCCGGCGTGGTGCTGGTGATCGGCGTCAACGAACGCGGCCCGCACAGCCTCGGGGTGCTCCACAACACCCTGCTGGTCATCGACGCCGACGGCGAACTGCTCAGCGTGCACCGCAAGTTGGTGCCGACCTGGGCCGAGAAGCTGACCTGGACGCCCGGCGACGGCAGCACCCTGCGCGTCCACCGCACGGCCGTCGGCCCGCTCGGCGCGCTCGCCTGCGGCGAGAACACCAACCCGCTCGCCCGCTTCACCCTCCTCGCCCAGGGCGAACTCGTCCACGCCGCCGCCTACATCGCCCTGCCGGTCGCCCCCGAGGACTACGACATGGCGGAGGCGATCGCGCTGCGCGCCGCCGCGCACTGCTTCGAGGGCAAGGTCTTCACCGTGGTCTCCTGCTCCACCCTCTCGCCGGGGATCGTCGAGGCGATCGCCGGCGAGGACCACCGGCTGCGCGAGCAACTCGCCCGCCCTCGCAGCGCGTTGTCGGGCATCTTCGGCCCCGACGGACGCGCGGTGACCGAACCGCTGGTGGACGAGGAGGGCATCGTCTACGCCGAGATCGACCTCGGCCGCTGCGTGCAGCCCAAGCAGATGCACGACATCGTCGGCCACTACAACCGCTTCGACGTCTTCCGGCTGCACGTGGACCACCGCCCGCTGCGGCCGCTCACGCTCGACCAGGCATCCCCGAAGGAGCAGGCATGAACGGCACGCCGGACCACGACGACGACCGGATCGGCCGGGCCCGGGTCACCGGGAACCCGGAACTCACGGCCTACTACGAGGAACTGGCGAAGGCCGACGCGGGCGCGCTGTGGACCGTGGCCAACGAGATCGAGCCCTGGTACCCGCAGCCGACGTCGGTGCCGGTGCTCTGGCGCTACGCCGATCTGCGCCCGCTGGTGCACAAGGCGCTGCCGCTGGTCAGGGCGGACGACGCCGGCCGCCGGGTGGTCATGCTGGTCAACCCCGGCCGCCGCGAACTCAGCGCCGCCGTCGGTCTGCTGTACACCGGCCTGCAGATCATGGGCCCCGGCGAGGCGATGACCGCGCACCGCCACCAGGCCTCCGCGCTGCGCTTCGTCCACGAGGGCACCGGTGCCTGGACGATCGTCGACGGCCAGAAGCTCAGGGTCGGCCCGCGCGACTTCGCCATCACGCCCAACGGCACCTGGCACGAGCACGGCAACGAGTCCGACGAGGCCCCGGTGATCTGGCAGGACGGCCTGGACATCCCGCTGGTCAACATGCTCGACGCCAACTTCTACGAGGTCCACCCGGAGCTGTACCAGCGGCCCGGCGAGGTGGTGAACTCCTCGCTGCTGACGTACGGCGGCAACCTGCTGCCGTACGGCGTCGAGAAGTGGACCCGCCCGCACTCGCCGCTGCTCGGCTGGCCCTGGGAGCCCAGCTACCACGCGCTCACCCGGCTCGCCCGCGCCACCGCGGGATCGCCCTACGACGGGGTGATCATGGAGTACACCAACCCGGTCACCGGCGGCCCGGTGATGCCCACCATGGGCGCCCACCTCCAGCTGCTGCGCCCCGGCCAGGCCACCCGCGCCCACCGGCACACCGGCTCCGTGGTGTACACGGCCGCCAAGGGCCGCGGCGTCTCGGTGATCGCCGGACAGCGCTTCGCCTGGCAGCAGGGCGACATCTTCGTCGTGCCGTCCTGGGCCTGGCACGAGCACGCGAACACCGACCCCGGCGAGGACGCCTGCCTGTTCTCCTTCAACGACTTCCCGGTGATGCACTCGCTCGGCCTGTACCGCGAGGAGGCCCACCCGGAGCACGACGGGCACCAGCCCACCGCCACCCCGTGACCAGGAGCCCGTACCCATGCGCCTGTTGACCTTCCGCCCCCGCGCAACCCCCAGCACGTCCGACCCCGACGGCACCCACGACACCCACGACACCCACGACACCCGCGGCACCGACGGCGCCGGCGGCCCGCGCCTCGGCGCCCTGCTCGCCGGCGACCGGGTCGCCGACCTGACGGCGCTCGCCGCGGCCGCCGGCGCGGACCTTCCCCGAGACCTCCCGGCCCTGATCCGCGCCGGGGAACCGGCCCTGGCCACCGCCCGGGCCCTGGCCGACCGCGCCGCCGCGGACCCGGCGTCCCTGCCCGTGCTCGCCGACGTCGCCCTGGACGCGCCGCTGCGCCCCGGCAAGATCGTCGGCGTCGGCCTCAACTACGTCGAGCACGTCGCCGAGTCGCACCGCACCCTGGACACCGGCCGCGAACTGCCCGACCGTCCGGTGCTGTTCAGCAAACCCTCGACCGCCGTCACCGGCCCCGGCGGACCGATCCGGCACAACGCCGACCTCACCGAGCAGCTCGACTGGGAGTGCGAACTCGCCGTCGTCATCGGCGCCCCCGCCTTCCGGGTGGCCGAGGCCGACGCCTGGCGGCACGTCTTCGGCTACAGCATCGTCAACGACATCAGCGCCCGCGACCAGCGCCGCGCCGGTCAGTGGTTCTTCTCCAAGGGCCAGGACAGCTACGCGCCGTTCGGCCCGGTCGTGGTGACCGCCGACGAGATCCCCGACCCGCAGCGCCTCGACCTGTCGCTGCGCGTCAACGGCGAACTGCGGCAGTCCTCCAATACCCGCCACATGCTCTTCGGCGTCGCCCGCCTGATCGCCGACATCTCCTCCGGGGTCACCCTGGAGCCCGGGGACGTCATCGCCACCGGCTCGCCGTCCGGCGTCGGGGCCGCGATGGTGCCGCCGCGCTTCCTGCGGCCCGGTGACGTCGTCGAGGCGACCATCGAGGGCATCGGCACCCTCGCCAACCCGGTGATCGACGCCCGCTGAGCGCCCGCCGGCCGCCCGCCCGGGCCCCGCGAAAGCCCCGCGCAGGCCCGCGCAGGCCCAGCGAAAGCCCCGTCGGGAGCCACCCCACCACGGAAGGACCGTCCCCGCCATGGCCACCACCTACCGGATCGGCCAGATCGTCCCCAGCTCCAACGTCACCATGGAAACCGAGGTGCCCGCCCTGCTGCGGGCCCGCGAACGGGTCGCGCCCGAGCGGTTCACCTTCCACTCCAGCCGGATGCGGATGACCAGGGTGACGCCCGAGCAACTGCGCGGCATGGACGCCGAGTCCGACCGGTGCGCCGCCGAACTCGCCGACGCCCGGGTCGACGTGCTCGGCTACGCCTGCCTGGTCGCCGTGATGAGCGCCGGCACCGGCTACCACCGGGAGGCCGAACGGCGGCTGCACCGGCGCACCGTGGAGAACGGCGCGCCCGCGCCGGTCGTCACCAGCGCCGGGGCCCTGGTCGCCGGGCTGCACGCGCTCGGCGCGCGCCGGGTCGCCCTGGTCACCCCCTACCTGCGGCCGCTGGCCCGCACCGTCGTCGACTACCTGGGCCACGAGGGCATCGAGGTGGTCGACCACACGGCCCTGGAGATCGCCGACAACCTGGACGTCGCCGCCCACGACCCGGCGAAGCTCCCGGCGATCGCCGCCGGGCTCGACCACGCCCGGGCCGACGCGGTGGTGCTGTCGGCGTGCGTGCAGCTGCCCTCCCTGTCGGTGATCGAGGAGGCCGAGCAGCGGCTCGGCAAGCCGGTCGTCTCCGCGGCGGTCTGCACCACCCACCAACTGCTGCGCGCCCTCGGCCTGCCGGCCCACGCCCCCGGCGCGGGCCACCTGCTCTCCGGGGCCTTCGCACAGGCCTGACCGGACCGGCCCGGCCGGGGCCCGGGGAGCGCGCGGCGCCGCTATGATCACCACCAGCTGCCGGGGAGGAGGCCCGTCATGACGGAGAGCACGCCCCGGCCGAGCTCGCTGATCCACACCGTCTACGGCGAGTTCGTCCGCCGCATCGGCGGCTGGATATCGATCGCCGACCTGATCGCCCTGATGGCCGAGCTGGACGTCGAGGCCCCCGCCGTCCGCTCCGCCATCTCCCGTCTGAAGAAGGCCGGCACCCTCCTCCAGGAGCGCCGCGACGGCACCGGCTACCGGCTCTCCCCCGCGATGGACCCGGTGTTCGAGGAGGGCGACCGGCGGATCTTCCACAGCCTGGAGCCCGCCGCGCTCGCCGACGGCTGGGTGGTGGCGGTCTTCTCGGTCCCGGAGTCCGAGCGCGCCCACCGCCACACCCTGCGCTCCCGGCTCAGCTGGCTCGGCTTCGGCAACGCCGCCCCCGGCGTCTGGCTGGCCCCCGCCCGGCTGCTGCCGGACGCACGTCGGCTGCTGGCCAGGCTCGGCCTGGACGGCTATGTGCACCTGTTCCTGTCCGCCGAGTACGCCGGCTTCACCGACCTGCGCACGGCCGTCGCCGCCTGGTGGGACTTCCCCGCCATCGAGGCCCAGTACGCGGCCTTCACCGACGCCTGGCAGCCGGCCGCCACCGCCCTGCGCACGCGCCGGGCCGGCCCCGACCCGGCCGGGGCGTTCCGCGCGTACGTCCCGATGCTCGACCAGTGGCGCCGGCTGCCCTACCTCGACCCGGGCCTGCCCGAGCCGCTGCTGCCCGCCGACTGGAACGCCGTCGCGGCCCGGGCCGTCTTCACCGAACTGCACGGCCTGCTCTCCGGGCCCGCTCTGGAGTACGTGGAGAAGGTCACCGGCAGGACCGCCGCCCACCCCGGGGAGCCGTGATGATCCGTCCGCCCGCCGACCTGCTGGTGCGCGCCGGCGCCGTGCACACCCTCGTCCCCGGCGAGGCCCCGCGGCGCGCGGTCGCCGTCACCGGCGGCCGGATCACCGCGCTCTCCCCCGACCCGCACGGTCTGGACGCGCTCGCCGGTCCGGCCACCGAGTTCGTCGACGCGCCGCACGGCACCGTGCTGCCCGCCTTCGACGACACCCACACCCATCTGGTCCTGGCCGGCCACAGCGTGTCCGGCGTCCCCGTCCACCGGGCCGCCGACCTCGCCGGATTCCTCGCCCTGATCCGCGAGCGCGCCGCCCGCACCCCGGCCGGCGGATGGATCCGCACCACCGTGAACTGGCAGGAGGTGAACCTCGCCGAGCAGCGGCTGCCCACCACCGGGGAGCTGGACGGCGCCACCGCCGACCACCCGGTGCTGGTGCGCCGCGGCGCCTACAACATGGTGCTCAACTCCGCGGCGCTGCGGCTGGCCGGCATCACCGCCGCCACCCCCGACCCGCCCGGCGGCGTGATCGAGCGCGACGCGGCCGGCCGGCTCACCGGGCGGCTGATCGACAAGGCGACCCAGCTCGCCGAACGCGTCCTGCCCCGGCCCGGGCTCGACGAGCGGATCGACGGCCTGCGCGCCGCCTCCGCCGACTACGCCGCCACCGGGATCGGCACCGTCCGCGACTGCCTGGTCCCGGTAGAGGACCTCGACGTGCTGCGCGCCGCCCGCGACCGCGGCGCGCTCGCCGTCCGGGTCCGGGCCCTGGTCTCCGGCTTCGCCGTCCGCACCCCGGCGGAGGTGGACGGGCTGCTGGACCGGGTCGTGGCCTGGCGCGCCGCCGGCCACGAGGACGACCGGTTCTCCGTCTGGGGGGTGAAGTTCGGCATCGACGGCGGCTTCGAGGCGGGCGCGCTGGAGGAGCCGTACCAGGGGCGGCCGTGCTACCACGGGCGGCTGCTCTGGGAGCCCGGGGAGCTGACGGAGGCCGTCGACCGGGTGGCCGGGCGCGGCCTGCGGGTCGGGGTGCACGCCTGGGGCGACCGCGGGCTGCGCGTCCTGCTCGACGTCTACGAGGAGGTGCTCGCGCGCCGCCCCGGCCTGCCCGCCGGCACTCTGGTCGTCGAGCACGCCGGCCTCGCCCGGCCCGACCAGCGCGCCCGGGCCGTTGCCCTCGGCGTCCCGGTGACCGTCCAGCACCCGCTGCTGCACGACGGCGCGCGCACCCAGCAGCGGGCCTGGGGCGCCGAGCGCACCGGTGCGCTGTTCCCGCTGCGCGAGTGGCTCGACGAGGGCGCGCAGCTCTCCGCCGGTTCGGACTTCCCGGTCGGCCCGTACGGCGCGATGCTCTCGGTGTGGGGCATGACCACCCGGGCCACCGTGGCCGGGGTGATCGGCGCCGAGCACGCCATCGGGCGCGCCGAGGCGATCGCCCTGCACACCGTCAACGCCGCCCGGCTGACCGGCGAGAGCGACATCCGCGGCACCCTGCGCCCGGGCGCGCTCGCCGATCTGACGCTGTGGCCCGCCGATCCGCTGAGCTGCCCGGTCGAGGAGCTGCGCGACCTGCTGCCCGAGCGCACCGTGATCGGCGGGCGGACGGTGCACCGGCGCCGAGCCGCCGGGCCGGACCGGCGGCTCAGGCCGGACGCACCTCCTGGAGCAGTCCCCAGGTGAAGTCCGCGGTGCAGGCACACGGCCGGCCGTCGGTGTCCGGCGCGGTGAAGTCCAGCCGGAACCTGGTGGGCGCGCTGCCCTCGCGCGCAACGGCGGGCGGGAACGCGGCGCCCAGGTCGGCCACCACACAGCTCCACGGCGTCAGATCGGCGAGCGTGCGCAGCACCGGCGGCCGGCTGCCCGGCGCCCGCACCAGCCAGGCGTTCAGTTCCGCCCCGCCCGGCGCGAGGAGCACCTCGAAGCGCAGGTCGGGCCAGAGCGGCAGCGCCCACTGCCGTGCGGTGCAGACGAGGTCCCCGACGCGCCGCGGCAGCACCGCCTCCGGCGCGCCGAGCACGGCCGTCCAGCGCCGCCCGCCGGACGGGGACCCCGGCGCGCGCACCATCGCCTGCCACCGCTTGTTCGCCTCGCGCATGCCCGCGCGCGTCGCCCCCAGCCGGCGCAGCGCCTCCTCGACCGGCTCCGGCCGGAAGTCCGCCATCCGGCGCAGCAGCACCAGCTGGAACTCCGTCACCCCGAACCCGTGGACCGCCACCCCGGCAGGCTACCCGCCCGCGGCGCCGCGCGGCCCGCGCGCCACCGGCGGCGCGGCCGGAAGCGCCCGTCGTGGCGCCGCCACGAGAGCCCCGGGCCCTTGCCGACCCCCGGAAGGGCGGGCGCGCACCGCGGGGTGTGCGCGCCCGCGGCCGCGTCAGCCCGTGAGTTCCCCGCGCAGGCGGCGGGCGGCGGTGACCAGGTTCTCCAGGGAGGCGCGGGTCTCCGGCCAGCCGCGGGTCTTCAGGCCGCAGTCGGGGTTGACCCAGAGCCGCTCGGCGGGGATCGCGGCCAGGCCGGTGCGCAGCAGCCGCTCGGCCTCGTCGGCGCTCGGTACGCGCGAGGAGTGGATGTCCCACACGCCGGGGCCGACCTCGCGCGGGTACCCGGCGGCGGCGAGTTCGCCGGCGACCCGCATGTGGGAGCGGGTGGCCTCCAGGGAGATGACGTCCGCGTCGAGGTCGTCGATGGCCGTCATGATCGCGCCGAACTCGGCGTAGCACATGTGGGTGTGGATCTGGGTGTCGGCGCGGACGCCGGAGGTGGCGAGGCGGAACGCCTCCGTCGCCCAGTCCAGGTAGGCCGGTCGGCCGTCGGCGCGCAGCGGCAGGGTCTCACGCAGGGCGGGTTCGTCGACCTGGACGACGGCGGCGCCGGCGGCCTCCAGGTCGGCGACCTCGTCGCGCAGGGCCAGGGCGACCTGGCGGGCGGTGTCGGCGAGCGGCTGGTCGTCGCGGACGAAGGACCACGCGAGCATGGTGACCGGGCCGGTGAGCATGCCCTTGACCGGGCGGTCGGTGAGGCCCTGGGCGTAGCGGAACCAGTCGACCGTCATCGGGCCCGGGCGGGAGACGTCCCCGGCAAGGACCGGCGGGCGGACGTAGCGGGTGCCGTAGGACTGCACCCAGCCGTGCCGGGTGGCGAGGAAGCCGGTGAGCTGTTCGGCGAAGTACTGGACCATGTCGTTGCGTTCGGGCTCGCCGTGCACCAGGACGTCCAGCCCGGCCTTCTCCTGGAAGGCGATCACCTCGCGGACCTCGGCCTCCATCCGCGCCCGGTAGGCGGCGGCGTCGGTCCGCCCGGCGGTGAGGTCGGCGCGGGCGGCCCGCAGTTCGGCGGTCTGCGGGAAGGAGCCGATCGTGGTGGTGGGCAGCAGCGGAAGGCCGAGCCGGGCGCGCTGGGCCCCGGCGCGCCCGGGGTGGGCCGGGGTGCGGCGGGCGTCCTCGGCGGTGACGGCGGCGGTGCGGGCGCGCACGGCGGGGTCGCGGGTGATCGGGGAGGCGGCCCGGGAGGCCAGGTGGGCGCGGTTGGCGGCGAGTTCGGCGGCGATCGCGCCGGTGCCCTCGCGCAGGCCGCGCGCGAGCAGCGCGGTCTCCTCGGCCTTCTGCCGGGCGAAGGCGAGCCAGCGGGCGAGCTGCGGGTCGAGGTCCCGCTCGGCGGTGGCGTCGACCGGCACGTGCAGCAGGGAGCAGGACGGCGCCACGTCCACGTGGCCGGCCAGGCCGAGCAGGGTGGCCAGGGTGGCGAGCGAGGCCTCCAGGTCGTTGATCCAGATGTTGCGGCCGTCGACGACGCCCGCGACCAGGCGCTTGCCGGGCAGTCCGCCGGCGGCGGCGAGGTCGTCCAGATTGGCGGCGGCCGGCCCGGTGAAGTCCAGTGCCAGCCCCTCCACGGGCGCCGCGGCCAGCACCGGAAGCGCCTCGCCGAGGCGGTCGAAGTAGCTCGCGACCAGCAGCTTCGGCCGGTCGGTGCGGGCGCCGAGCTCGCGGTAGGCGCGGGCGACGGCGTTCAGTTCGGCCGGGGTGCGGTCCTGGACGAGCGCGGGCTCGTCCAGCTGCACCCAGTCCGCGCCGGCCGCGTGCAGGTCGGCGAGGAGTTCGGCGTAGACGGGCAGCAGCCGGTCCAGCAGGGTGAGCGGCCGGAAGTCCTCCGCGACGCCGGGGGCGGGCTCGGCCAGCAGCAGGTAGGTGACCGGGCCCACCAGCACCGGGCGGGCCTCGTGGCCGGCGGCGAGCGCCTCGGCGAGTTCGCCGACCGCCTTGCCGGAGTTGGCGGTGAAGGCGGTGTCCGGCCCCAGTTCGGGGACGAGGTAGTGGTAGTTGGTGTCGAACCACTTGGTCATCTCCAGCGGCGCGGCGTCCTGGGTGCCGCGCGCCATGGCGAAGTAGCCGTCGAGCGGGTCGGCGTCGACGGCGGCCCGGTGGCGGGCGGGGACGGCGCCGACGGCGACGGTGGTGTCGAGCACGTGGTCGTAGAGCGAGAAGTCGCCGGTGGGGAGTTCGCGCACGCCCGCCCCGGCGAGCTGCGTCCAGTTCTCCCGGCGCAGTCGGGCGGCGGTGGCGTGCAGGGCGTCGGCGGTGACGGTGCCCTTCCAGTAGCCCTCGACCGCCTTCTTGAGCTCCCGGTTCCGGCCCTGCCGGGGGTAGCCGTGGACGGTGGCCAGGGTGGCCGCGGCTGCGGACTTCGCTGTCAAGGGACTCTCCTTCGCGAGTCTTGATCCTCGGTGCCCGGTGACGGGACGAGGGCGCGAAGGGATGACGTACCGGACGGAGGCGCCTACGCGGCTCCGTGTGCACGCCGACCCGCCCACGAGGTCACCGGGATGGCCGCGCGCGATCGGTCGCGCGCGGACAGCGGGCAGGTCTTCGGACTCGCGGGCACGCCCGCCCCCGAAAGGGCGGACACCTACTGGCCGTCGCTTCCCGGGCCGCTCGGGCCCAGTGCGTATGACGGCGGTCGTTCCCGCTCACCGCTGCGGGGCAGTCCCGGACTGGCCAGTCGAAAGGCGTCACCGGGTTCCCTCTTACGACGCGCCTGCCTGGCGGGCAGGGCGAACCAGCTGCACGGTCAGCGTAGACGCAGGACGGCGGCCCCGTCACGGAATTCCGTGACGCCCCCCGTACCGCGTCCGGGGCGTCCGGAGCCGGCCGGGACGGGCGAACGCGTGGTGCCCGGCCCTCGGGGGCGGCGCCCCCGGGCGCGCGGCACGGTGACAAGCGCCCTTCCGCCGCCGCCCGGTCGGTCGTACGGTCACCATCGGCCGACCGTTTCCGACCGCCGCTCCCCTTCCAGGAGGGCCCATGGAACCCCGCTGCCCCTACACCCACGTCCTCGACACCCGCGGCACCGCCCTGCACGCCGAGGCCGCCCATCTGCGCTCCCACGGCCCAGCCGTCCGGGTCGAGCTCCCCGGCCGCGTCCAGGCCTGGTCGGTGACCCGGGCCGACGTCGCCCGGAAGCTGCTCACCGACCCCCGGCTCGCCAAGAACGCCCGCCACCACTGGCCCGACTGGATCGACGGCCGGGTCGGCCCCGACTGGCCGCTGGCCAGCTGGGTCGCGGTGGAGTCGATGTTCACCAGCGACGGTGCGGACCACCTCCGGCTGCGCACCCTCACCGCGCCCTCGTTCGGCCCGCGCCGGGTGGAGGCGCTGCGGCCCCGGGTGCGGGCGATCGCCGCCGCCCTGGTCGACGCGCTGCGCGGCGCCGCGCCCGGCGCGACCGTCGACCTGCACACCGGCCTCTCCTACCCGTTGCCGACCACGCTGATCTGCGACCTGTTCGGCGTCCCCGAGGAGCAGCGGGCGGAGGTGCGCCGGGTGGTGGACGGCGTCCTGGCGACCGACGCCACCCCCGAGCACGCCAAGGGCGTCCTCGACGACCTGTTCGCCGCCATGGCCCGCCTCGCCGCCACCAAGCGGGCGGCGCCGGGCGACGACATGACCAGCGAGCTGATCGCCACCCGTGACGCCCACGGGTCCCGGCTCAGCGAGTCGGAGCTGGTCTCCACCCTGATCCTGATGATCGGCGCCGGGTCGGAGACCGCCGTCAACCTCATCGACCACACGGTGGCGCTGCTGCTCTCGCACCCCGGGCAGCTGGCGCTGATCCGCTCCGGCGCGGCGACCTGGCGCGACGCCATCGAGGAGTCGCTGCGCCTGGAGGCGCCGGTGATGCACCTGCCGATGTACTTCGCCGCCGCGGACATCGACCTCGGCGAGGGCGTGCTGATCCGGGCCGGCGAGCCGGTCCTGTTCGCCTTCGGCGCGGCCGGGCGGGATCCGGCCCTGCACCCCGACCGGCCGGAGGAGTTCGACCTCACCCGGTCCGACAAGACCCATCTGGCCTTCGGCCACGGCCGGCACTACTGCTTGGGCGCGGTGCTCGGCACGATGGAGGCCGAGGAGGCGCTGAGCGCCCTGTTCGGCGCCTTCCCCGACGTCGAACTCGCGCTGCCGCCGGAGGGGCTGCTCCCGCAGGAGTCGTTCATCGTGAACGCCCTGCGGTCCCTGCCGGTCCGGCTCAGCCCGGCCGCCGGCTAGGCCCCGTCCCGTCCCCCGCCTGCGGCGGCCGGTGGGGCGGTTGTCGGTGGGGCCGTCTACCGTACGCCCATGGACGATCACGTCACCGCCGTACGCCTGGAGCCCTGGTCCGAGGCGGACGCCGCGCTGCTGTCCGCCCTCAACGCGCCGGAGTTGATGGCGCACCTCGGCGGCCCGGAGAGCGGGGGGCAGGTGGCCCGCCGTCACCGTCGCTACGTCGACCTCAGTGCCCGGCCCGCCGCCGCGGGGCGGATGTTCCGGATCGTGCTGCCGGACGGCGCGGCGGCGGGCAGCATCGGGTTCTGGGAGCGCACGTGGGAGGGCGGGCCGGTGTACGAGACCGGCTGGACGGTGCTGCCGGCCTTCCAGGGCCGGGGCGTGGCGAAGGCCGCCACCCGGGCGGTGGTGGCCGAGGCCCGGGCCGCCGGGCTCCACCGGTACCTGCACGCCTTCCCCTCGGTGGACAACGCCGCGTCCAACGCGGTGTGCCGGGGCACGGGCTTCGAGCTGCTGGGCGTGCGGGAGTTCGAGTACCCGCCGGGCCGGCCGATGCGCGGCAACGACTGGCGCTTCGACCTCCGTCCGGCCTGACGGAGGAGGCCGGGAGGCAGGCGGGGAAGGAGGCCGGGGTGCCCCGGTCCGGGGCACCCCGGCGGGGATCAGCCGGTGGTGGTGCGGCGGCGCAGCAGGAAGACCCCGGCGGCGGTGGCCAGGGCCGCGGCTCCGCCGACGGCGGCGACCTGGGGGTTGACCATCGGCACGGCCTCGGCGGGCGCGGCACCGCCGCACTCGGCGTGGCCGATGACCAGGTCGGCGGCGTTGAGGATCGGCAGCAGGCTGATCCGCACGGCGTTGGCGCTGAGTATGCCGTTGGCGTCGGTGCGCTGCTCGTTGAGGAGGATGGTGCCGACCCCGGGGATGTCGATCCCGGTGTTGGGCCCGGCGCCGGCCTGAAGGTTGATCGCGGGCAGGAGCGGCAGCTTGACGCTGCCCCCCGCGATGACGCCGGAGCCGGTGGCGCCGGCCGGGGTCGCGGTGCAGGTCGAGTTGACGCCGGTGAGCGAGACGGTGGCGACGCCCAGGTCGACGCCGAGCGAGTCGATCGTGGCGGAGGCGCCCGAGGTGCCGGCCTGCGGGTCGCCCGAGGTCGTGGAGGTGAGCAGCGCGTTGCTGGCGAAGGGGCCGACGCTGATGCCGGCCAGGGTGCTGGTGCCGCCCGAGGGGTAGGCGGAGGCGGGCGTCGGGGCGACGGCCACCATCCCGGCGACGGCGTCGGCGGAGACGACGTAGGCCTTGGCCTCGGGGGCGGGGAGGGCGGCCCAGGCCGGGCCGGCGGTGCAGACCAGCGCGGCGGTGGCGGCGGCGCCCGCGAGCAGGCGGGTGCGGGTCCGGGTGCGACGAGAGGTCATGGTGGTGGTGCCTTTCGGGGGACGGGAGAGGGGGACGGCCGAGGACGATCGGGAACGGTCCGGCAGGCAGGACCGGGTGCGGTCGTCGGGCGGGGCGGGGGCCGGGGGCGGGGCGCGGGCCGGGCGCCGGACGCTCATGCCGCCGGCTCGCCGACGACGGCGGGGGCAGCGGCCGGGGCCGGGGTGACGGCCGGGGCGGGCGCGGTGGCGACCCGGGCGGTCTTGTGCCAGGAGTTGCGCCGGCACAGCACCCGCCAGGCCGCGCGGACGGCGACCAGATAGGTGGTGGCGGCGTACAGGGCCAGCGCGAGCCCGTACCCGAGTGCGGCGCGCCGTCCGACGCCCGGCTCGCAGCGCCGCCGGTACAGCGGCCCCCAGACGGCGAACTCGCCGATGCCCAGCAGCAGGTAGAGGGCCAGCAGCAGCGCGCCGCCCTGCTGCAGGAAGGTGAGCACGAACTCCGGGTAGAGCACCAGGTTGTAGCCGAAGGCCGCGATCGGCACGGTGTAGACCACCAGGCCGACGAGTTGCAGCCATGGCTGGCTCATGAAGTACAGCACCTCCAGGAAGCCGGCCGTGCCGAACGCCCGCGAGCCCCAGATCTCCCGGAGGTAGCGGGTGCACTGCATCGAGCCCTGGGCCCAGCGCACCCGCTGGGTGAGCAGTTGCCGCACGCTCCACAGCGCCTCCTGGTCGACCCAGGCGTCGGTGGTGTAGCCGTTGCGCCAGCCGGCCAGCATCAGCCGCAGGCCCAGCTCGTAGTCCTCCAGCAGCGCCCTGCCCCACGGCCGCCCGCCGCCGCCGTCCACCGCGCGCAGGGCGGAGAGCCGGGTGAACTGGCCGTTGCCGCCGACGTTGACGGTGCCGGTGCGGCGCCGGGTGATCTGCATGGCGGATATCGGTCCGCGGAACTCGATGTCCTGGAGGCGGGCGAGCAGCCGGGCCCGCCGGTTGGCGAACGCGCCCCGGCCGGGCAGCGGCCGGGGCACGTCGCGGTTGGACATCCGCACCTCGACCTGGACGGCCCCGATCCCGGGGTCGCCGAAGAGGGCCGGTCCGGCGCAGACCGCGAGCGCGCCGGGCGAGGGGCGGCCGTCGGCGTCGAGCACGCAGACCACGACCCGCGCGGGGTCGGTGCCCTCGGGCAGCGCGGCCTCCAGCGCCCGGTAACCCGCGTTCAGCGCGTCGCCCTTGCCGGTCCGCGCCGCGGGCAGCCGGCGGGAGACCAGGTGGACGGTGAGCCGGTCGGAGGTGGCGGGCCAGGCGCGGACGAGCTCGGCCGTGCGGTCCGCGGAGTCGTCGTCGACGACCCAGACGGTGGCGCCGGTGAAGTGCTCGGCGAGGTAGTCCAGGGTGGTGGCGATCACCGCCTCCTCGTCCCGGCAGGGAATCAGGAAGTGCCAGCGGTAGGCGTCCGGGTCGCCGGCCGGCCCGGGCCGGTCCCGCAGGTAGCCGCGCACGATCACCACGACGTAGGCGAGGAAGCCGACGCCCAGGACGAAGGAGAGCGAGACGGAGGTGTCCAGCAGCGTCACGGCGTCCCCTCCCCGGCCGGGTGACCGGACGCGGTCGCGGCGGAGGCGCCGCGGGGCAGCAGCCACAGGAAGAGGAGGGCCGCGACGAGCGCGGCGGCCATCATCAGCACGGAGCCCAGCAGGACGTGCGCCCAGCCGAACCCCTCGGAGCCGTACCGGTGTTGCATCACCAGGACCAGGGTGAGCCGGCCGAGGTTGGTGGCCAGCACCAGGCCGGCGGCGACGGCGAAGGCCAGCAGGACCCGGCCGGCCCGGCGGTTGCCGAAGAGCAGCAGCAGGGCCGTCACCAGGGCGAGCGGGGCGATCAGCAGCGCGCTGCTGCACCCCGTGGTCAGGGCGACGCCCCGGTCCAGGCCGGTGTGGTCACCGGCGTACAGCACGGGGGCGGTCGGCCCTTCGAGCAGCAGGGTGCGCATCCCCAGGAGGTGCTCGACCAGCCACGCCGTGCCGCGGCTCTCCTGGGAACGGTAGGCGCGTTCGCCGGCCACCAGCGAGCCGCACACACCGAGCAGCACGGCGCCGCACAGCATCCCGAGCGGGGAGCGCCCGGCCCGGCCCGCGGCGCGCGGGCGGGGTGCGAACGGGTGCGACAGGGATTCCGTCATGGCGTGGCTCAGTCCTCGCCCGGTCCGTCGCCGCGGCGCAGCCTGCTGCGCCGCAGCAGGCCGAGGCCGAGCAGGACCAGGGCCACCGCGGCCGTCGCCGTGACGCCTATGCCCACCGATCCGGTGGCGGCCAGGGCGCCGCCACCGGCTGCCGGCGGCAGTCCGCCGGCCACAGGTCCGTACATGGGGGAATTCCTCTCGTCGGAGAACGGGGGGGATCACGAGGGGGGGGTTGCCGCGCAGCACGAAAGTGCGGGCGGCTTCGGCGAGGCCCAGGGGAAAGGGGGGGTGGTACCGGGCACATCGGAACGGCCCGGGGCGGGGACGAACGTTACGCGACCCCGCCACGGATCGAACTCCCGTGCTGCTGGCACATCATGGACTGAAAATCGGATGTTTGATTGTCCGTGCTCATACGATGCCGTCACCGCCTGGCCCTATCGGCGTGGCGTCGGCGTGGCGACGGCGTGGCGCGACACCCGGCCGTTCCGCCATTCGGGGGACATTGATCACCACCGGTTGCCGCAGCTCACCCCCGGCGGCCATGTTGTGACGCGTAGTTCGAAAACCCCGATCGATCGATCGGATGCACCGTCAAAGGGAGCCCGAATGCCCTCCGCCGACATCGCCGTGGTCCTCGGAACCCGACCGGAAATCGTCAAACTCGCGGGAGTGGTGCGACTTCTGGAGAACTCCGCCCGGATCGTCTGGACCGGCCAGCACTGGGATCCCGGCCTCACCACCGCCTTCTTCCGGCAGTACGCGCTCCCCGACCCGCACATCACGCTCAGCGGGGTCGCCGGCGAGGCCCGCGGCCGGCAGATCGGCCGGATGGTCAGCGCGCTCAGCGACCACTTCGCCGCCCACCCGCCCGCCGCCGTCGTCGTCCAGGGCGACACCAACTCCGCCGCCGCCGGAGCACTGGCCGCCCACTGCGCGGGGGCGCCCGTCGTCCACGTCGAGGCCGGACTGCGCTCCTTCGACCCGGACATGCCCGAGGAGGCCAACCGCCGCCTCATCGCCCCGCTCGCCGACCTGCACTGCGCGCCGACCGCCACCGCCGCCGCCCATCTGCTGCGCGAGGGGATCGGGGCGGACCAGGTGGTGGTCACCGGCAACACCGTCGTCGAGGCCACCCTGGAGTCGCTGCCCGGAGCGGTCGAGGCCCGCGCGGTGCTGGACGGCTACGGGCTGCGCCCCGACCGCTACCTGCTGGCCACCCTGCACCGCCCCGAGAACACCGACGACCCCGCCCGGCTCGGCCGGATCCTCGGCCAACTCGCCGCACTGGACCTGCCGGTGGTGCTGCCGCTGCACCCGCGCACCCGGGCGGCGATCGAGCGGTTCGGGCTCTCCGGCGCGCTCGCCGGGCTGCGCCCGGTGCCCCCGGTCGACCACCGCACCTTCCTCGCCCTGGCCGCCGGCTGCCGGCTGCTGGTCTCGGACTCAGGCGGGGTCCAGGAGGAGTGCACGGTGCTCAAGCGGCCGCTCATCGTGGTCCGCAACTCCACCGAACGGCCCGAGGCGGTCCGGGCCGGCTTCGCCCGGCTGGTCCGGCCCGGCGCCCAACTGGACGTCGCCCTGCGGGAACTGCTCGCCGACCCGGACGCCGTCGGCTCCCTGGCCGGGCGCCCCTCGCCGTACGGCAGCGGTACCGCGAGCGCCGAGATCGTCGCCGCCGTCCGCTCCCGCTATCTCGCCGAGGACCGCGCCCGCCTGCTCTGCGCCGGCTGAACCCACCCGGGGGCCGGCGCCCCGGCCCCGCCGGATGCGCTC
>NZ_JBHYUU010000175.1:0-9147 GCF_042749955.1 Kitasatospora sp. NPDC059462
GGGTCACCCTGATCGCGGCGACCACCGAGAACCCGTACTTCTCGGTGATCTCCCCGCTGCTCTCCCGCTCGCTGCTGCTCACCCTGGAGTCGCTGACCGACGACGACGTCCGGGCGCTGCTGCGCCGCGCGGTCGCCGACGAGCGCGGCCTGGAGGGCGCGGTCGAGCTGAGCGCCGAGGCGGAGGACCACCTGGTGCGGCTGGCCGGCGGGGACGCCCGCAAGGCGCTCACCACGCTGGAGGCGGCGGCCGGTGCGGCGCTGGAGAAGGGCGAGGCGAGCATCACGCTGGCCACCACCGAGACCGCCGTCAACCACGCGGCCGTCCGCTACGACCGGGACGGCGACCAGCACTACGACGTGGCCAGCGCGCTGATCAAGTCGATCCGGGGCAGCGACGTGGACGCCACGCTGCACTACCTGGCCCGGATGATCGAGGCGGGGGAGGACCCGCGGTTCATCGCCCGCAGGCTGATGATCTCGGCGAGCGAGGACGTCGGCCTGGCCGATCCGACGGCGCTGCAGACGGCGGTGTCGGCGGCCCAGGCGGTGGCGCTGATCGGCTTCCCCGAGGCGCGGATCATCCTCTCCCAGGCGGCCATCGCGCTCGCCCTGGCGCCCAAGTCGAACGCCGCGTACCTGGCGATCGACGCGGCGCTGGCAGACGTCCGGCAGGGGCTGGCCGGGCCGGTGCCGGCGCACCTGCGGGACGCGCACTACGGCGGCGCGGGCAAGCTGGGGCACGGCCAGGGGTACCGGTACCCGCACGACCTGCCGGAGGGCATCGCGACCCAGCAGTACGCGCCGGACGCGGTGCACGGCAAGGCGTACTACCGGCCGACCCGCCACGGCGGGGAGGCCCGCTACGCGGACGTGGTGGAGTGGACCAGGGCGCGGCTGCGGGGGGAGCCGAGGAACGCCGCCAAGGGGGCGCCGAAGGGGGCGTCCGGGGCCGGTCCCGCGGCGGGGGCCGAGGGCGAGCCGGAGGGCAAGGGGCAGCCCGGGTCGGGGGCCGGGTGATCTGCCGGTATACTGGGTCGGAGTGCCATGTCCCGGGACGGCGGCGGGGGAGACCCCGGCCGACCGGCCGCACCAGCGGGACACCGGCCGTCGGCCTCCTCCGGGAGGTCCGCACCAGGAGCGTCGCGCACCGTCATCGGTGTCGCGGGTGAACCGGTTCCGGTTCGGCCCGTGTGACCAGCACATCTCGTGCCCGGCTCCGGAGAGCGGCTGATCGCACTGCCCTCGGGCGGTGGGGTTTTCTCCGGGTCGCGACATGCGACCTCCGTCAACACCTGGTGAAGCCGTATTCGTGAGCAAGGAAGGTTTGGTTCATGGCGAACCAGAAGCGCCCCAAGGTCAAGATCGCGCGTGCGCTCGGCGTGCCGCTGACCCCGAAGTCCGTCAAGTACTTCGAGGCCCGCCCGTACCCGCCCGGCCAGCACGGCCGTGGCCGCAAGCAGAACTCGGACTACAAGGTCCGTCTGGTCGAGAAGCAGCGTCTGCGCGCTCAGTACGACCTGAGCGAGAAGCAGATGGCCCGTGCGTTCGACCGCGCGAAGAAGGCCGAGGGCAAGACCGGTGAGGCGCTCGTCGCCGAGCTGGAGACCCGCCTCGACGCCCTGGTGCTGCGTTCGGGCATCGCCCGCACCATCTACCAGGCCCGTCAGATGGTCGTCCACGGCCACATCGAGGTCAACGGCGGCAAGGTCAACAAGCCGTCGTACCAGATGAAGCCGGGCTACGTGGTCACCGTCCGCGAGCGCAGCAAGGAGAAGGTCCCGTTCCAGGTCGCCCGTGAGGGTGGCAACGCGGGCGAGGGCCAGACCCCGAAGTACCTTGAGGTCAACCTGAAGGCCCTGGCCTTCCGCCTGGACCGCGCGCCGCAGCGCAAGGAGGTCCCGGTGATCTGCGACGAGCAGCTCGTCGTCGAGTACTACTCGCGCTGACCCGCGAGCGGTATCACCTGCGGTACCCAGCGAGCCCCCGTCGCCCTCGTGGCGACGGGGGCTCGCCCCTGTTCCGGGTGGGTCAGTAGGACTCGCCGGTCATCGCGGAGGCCAGCCGCAGGTGGGGGCGGGCCTCCTCGGCGCGGCCCTGGCGCTCCAGGGTGCGGCCGAGCATCAGGCGGGCGTAGTCCTCGGCGGGGTCGGCGTCCAGGACCCGGCGCAGCTCGGCCTCGGCCTTGCGCAGCTGGGCGGAGTGGAAGTAGCTGCGGGCCAGCAGCAGCCGGACCGACAGGTTGGCCGGCTCCTCGGCGAGCACGCCTTCGAGCATGCGGGCGGCGTCGGTGTACGCCTTGGACTCGAAGTAGAAGTTCGCCATGCGGTACTCGTCGGCGATGTTGGCCACGGGATGCTCCTTCCGTACGGTGGTTCCGCCCGCTCCAGCAATGCACAAGATTCAACTATTCCCGGCCCCCGGGCACCGGCCCCCGGCCCCCGAACGCCGACTCCCGGACGGCCCGGCGCGCTCCTCACCGCCCGACGGGGGAGGGCCGGGGCGCCGGCGGCGGCAGCGGTCCGGGGCCCGGCCGCGGGCCCGGGTCGTCCGGGTACCCGCCGCCGCCCAGCGCCCGCTGCACGGCGGCGTCCAGGTCCAGCCGGGCGCCGGTGGCGAAGGAGTCGGTGAACTCCTGCTCGGTCAGCCCGGCGACGGCGCGCTCCTCGCAGGCCCGGTGCGGGCCGTTGAAGGTGCGCGAGCCGAAGAACGGCCTGCCCACCGCCCGCCAGATCCGGTGCGCCGCGCCCTGCAGCACCCGGGCCTCGTGCAGGTCCCCGTTCTCCCCGGGGCCGGCCGGCTCGGTCTCCAGCAGCGCCAGCAGGTCGATCGCCAGCACGATGCCCAGCAGGTCGTGGAAGAGGTGGTTGAGCCGCACGCTCTCCCGGGCCAGCGTCCGCGCCGGGCGGATCTCGCCCCTCAGCCAGTGCGCGTACGCCAGCGCGTAGAGCGCGTACGCGTACGCCCACTGCTCGCCGTGCTCCTCGCACAGCTCGCGGACCTGGCCGAGCCAGAGCTCGCCGCTCTCCAGGTCGCCCTGGAAGAGGTGGGCGAGGCCCAGCTCGAACATCGCCATCAGCACGTTGCTGTTGAGCTCGCCGATGGTGCGGTAGTGCCAGAGCGACTCCTCGAACAGCTCGACGGCGCGGGCGGGCTCGTCGCCGATCAGCGCGGCGCAGCCCTGCCGGTGCACGGCGTAGGCGAGCGCGCGGTCGTCGCGGGTGGCCAGCGCCTGGCGGCGGCACTCCTCCAGGGCGGGGCGGGCGGCCGCCAGGTCGCCCTGCAGGGTGGCCGTGTAGCCGGTCACCCAGAGGGCCCTGGCGCGGGCCTCGGTGGGTTCCGGGGCGAGCGCCAGCGCCCGGTCCAGCCAGTGCCGCCCCTCGCCGAGGTGGCCGCAGCCGACCCAGTAGAACCAGAGGGTGCCGGCCATCAGCAGGGCGGTCTGCTCCTCGCCGGGCTCGGTCAGGCAGAACTCCAGGGCGGCCCGCAGGTCGGCGTGCACCAGCGCGGTGCGCTCGGCGGTCTCCGCCTGCCGGGGCCCGAACCACTCGACCTCGCCCCAGGTGGCCACGCCCAGGAACCAGTCCCGGTGCCGGCGCAGCAGCCGGTGCTCCTCGCCGGCGGCCCGCAGCCACTGCAGCCCGTACGCGCGGACGGTGTCCAGCAGCCGGAACCGCACGCCGTGGGGGCCCGCCAGGCGCAGCACGACGGACTTGGCGACCAGCTCGGTGAGGTGGTCGAGCAGGTCGTCGGGGTCGACGCCCTCGCCGGTGCAGACGTACTCGGCGGCGTCCAGGTCGAAGCCGCCCGCGAAGACCGCGAGGCGGGCCCAGAGTAAACGTTCCTGCACCGTGCAGAGCTCATGGCTCCAGCCGATCGTGGTGCGCAGCGTGCGGTGCCGGGGGAGGGCCGCCGGATCGCCGCCGGTCAGCAGCCGGAAGCGGTCGTCCAGCCGGGCCTCGATCTGCTCCACCGACAGCGCCCGCAGCCTCCCGGCGGCCAGCTCCACGGCCAGCGGGATGCCGTCCAGCCGGCGGCACAGGCGCGCGACCGTCGCGGCGTTGGCGGCGGTCACCTCGAAGGACGGCAGCACCGCCCGGGCCCGGTCCGCGAACAGCCGCACCGCGTCCGGCAGGGCGGCGGCCCCCGCCGGGGCGGGCGGCTCCGCCGGGCCGGGCGGGCCGACCGGCAGCGGGGCCAGGGTCAGCAGGTGCTCGCCCGCCGTGCGCAGCGCCACCCGGCTGGTGGCCAGCACCCGCAGCCCCGGCACGGCCCGCAGCAGCGCCCCGGCCAGCTCGGCGCAGTCCGCCGCCAGGTGCTCGCAGCCGTCCAGCACCAGCAGCAGCCGGCGCCCGGCCAGCCGCTCGGCCAGCACCTTCAGCGGGGCCCGCGCGGTGCCGTCGGTCAGCCGCAGCTCCTCCAGCACCGCGTGCCCGAGCAGCCGCCCGCCGCGCACCGGGGCCAGCTCGACCAGCCAGGTGCCGTCCGGGAACGCGCCGGCCGCCCGGGCCGCCGCCCGCAGCGCCAGCCGGCTCTTCCCGACCCCGCCGGGGCCGGTGACCGTCACCAGCCGGTGCCCGGCCAGCAGCCTGGCCAGCGCCGTCAGTTCGTGCTGCCGACCGACGAAGCTGGTGACCTCCGCCGGGAGCCGCCCCGGTGCCGGCCGGCCCGGCCGTGGTCCCGATTCCCCGTCCAAACCCGCTCCCCGCGTCGAGGCCCCGGCCTGGCCGGCCCGGGCGTCCGTCCGTCTGCGCCGCCTGGGTGGCGGCCCGCCCGGCAGAACGAGGTGACCGGCGGGTAGGTTACGCGCGCGGATCGCACACCCGGTCGGATCGCCGCGCACCGCGCGGGAAACCCGGTCCGGAAAGTCCGTGCGGTCGCGATAGGGTTCCGTAGGGCATGAGTGCCCGGAGAACTGCAAGGCGAGGGAGCGCGCAAGGTGTCCGTGGGAGAGCTGGCCGGCCTGCTCGTCGCCGTGTTCTGGGCGGTCCTGGTCACCCTGCTCGCCGTCGTACTGGTCCGGCTGTCGCGGGTGCTCAAGGAGGCCACCGTCCTGGTCTCCGCCGTCACCGAGCAGGCCGTGCCGCTGCTGACCGACGCCGGCACCGCCGTGCGCAGCGCCAACGAGCAGCTGGAGCGGGTGGACGAGATCACCGCGAACGTGCAGGACGCGGCGGCCAACGCCAACGCGCTCTCCTCCACCGTCGCGGCCACCCTCGGCGGCCCGCTGGTCAAGGTCGCGGCGTTCAGCTACGGCGTGCGCAAGGCGGTCGCCAAGCAGCAGGGCGGGGTGTCGCTGCCGGCCCAGCCGGGCGAGCGCGAGGAACTGGCCCGGCTGATCCGGGCCGAGGTGCGCGCCGCGACCGCGCCCAGGAACGGCCTGCTCTCCCGGGTCCGGCGCGTGGTGAGGGGCTGACGGCATGGTGCGACGCATCTTCTGGATGGCGGTCGGCGCCGGCGCCACCGTCTGGGCCATGAACAAGGCCAACGAGGCCGTGCACCGGCTCACCCCGGACAGCCTCTCCGGCACCGCCGCCCGCAACGCCCTGCACCTGGGCGACCTGGCCAAGCAGTTCGCCCAGGATGTGCGCTCCGGCATGAGCGAGCGCGAGGAGCAGCTGCGCGAGGACCTCGGACTCGACGGCACCGCCGTCGTCGAGCCGCGCCGCCGGGGGGTGCTGCGCGGCGAGCCCCAGTACCGAGCTATCTCGGCGGCGCCCGGGAGCCCGGCCGCCGCCCTGCCTCCGTCCAGCAGTGCCCGCGCATCGTCCTCCGACGGTGCCCGCACCACCCCCCAAGCCATCGAGAAAACGCCCCGGCGCGCGCTTGCGCCGCGGGGCGGTACCAACCGGAAGGACCACTAATGGAGTCGGCAGAGATCCGCCGCCGCTGGCTGCGCTTCTTCGAGGAGCGCGGCCACACCGTCGTTCCGTCGGCGTCCCTGGTCGCCGACGACCCCACCCTGCTGCTGGTCAACGCCGGCATGGTCCCGTTCAAGCCGTACTTCCTGGGCGAGGTCAAGCCGCAGTTCTCGCGTGCCACCAGCGTGCAGAAGTGCGTGCGCACCCTGGACATCGAGGAGGTCGGGAAGACCACCCGGCACGGCTCCTTCTTCCAGATGTGCGGCAACTTCTCCTTCGGTGACTACTTCAAGGAAGGAGCCATCACGTTCGCCTGGGACCTGCTCACCACCCCCGTCGCGGACGGTGGCTACGGCCTGGAGAAGGAGAAGCTCTGGATCACCGTCTACCAGGACGACGACGAGGCCGAGCAGATCTGGCGCGAGGTCATCGGCGTGCCCGCCGAGCGGATCCAGCGCCTCGGCATGAAGGACAACTTCTGGTCGATGGGCGTCCCCGGCCCGTGCGGCCCGTGTTCGGAGATCAACTACGATCGCGGCCCCGCGTACGGCGAGGAGGGCGGCCCGGCCGTCAACGGCGAGCGCTACCTGGAGATCTGGAACCTGGTCTTCATGCAGTACGAGCGCGGCCACGGCGACGGCAAGGACGGGTTCGAGATCCTCGGCGACCTGCCGAGCAAGAACATCGACACCGGCCTCGGCCTGGAGCGCCTGGCCGCCATCCTTCAGGACGTCGACAACCTCTTCGAGATCGACACCAGCCGGATGATCCTGGACCGGGCCGCCGGGCTGACCGGCCACCGCTACGGCGCCGACCACAAGGCGGACGTCTCGCTGCGCGTGGTCACCGACCACATCCGCACCGCGCTGATGCTGGTCGGCGACGGCGTCACCCCCGGCAACGAGGGCCGCGGCTACGTGCTGCGCCGCATCCTGCGCCGCGCCATCCGCAACATGCGGCTGCTGGGCGCCACCGAGCCGGTGGCCAAGGAGCTCATCGACACCGCGATCAAGGCGATGGCCCCGCAGTACCCGGAGCTGGAGAGCGACCGCAAGCGCATCGAGACGGTCGTCGTCGGCGAGGAGGCGGCCTTCCTGCAGACCCTGAAGGCCGGCACCAACCTGCTGGACGCCGCGGTCACCGAGACCAAGCAGTCCGGCGGCGTGGTGCTCTCCGGCGACCAGGCGTTCAAGCTGCACGACACCTACGGCTTCCCGATCGACCTGACCCTGGAGATGGCCGAGGAGCAGGGCCTTCAGGTCGACGAGGCCGGCTTCCGCCGTCTGATGCAGGAGCAGCGGGACCGCGCCAAGGCGGACGCCAAGGCCAAGAAGATGGGCCACGCCGACGTCGCCGCGTACCGCGAGGTCGCCGACACCTCCGGCGCCAGCGTCTTCACCGGCTACACCCTGACCGAGGGCGAGGCCACCGTGGTCGGCCTGCTGGTGAACGGCGCCCCGGCGCCGGCCGCCGGCGAGGGCGACGAGGTCGAGATCATCCTCGACCGCACCCCGTTCTACGCCGAGGGCGGCGGCCAGCTCGCCGACCACGGCCGGATCCGGCTGGAGTCCGGCGCGGTCGTCGAGATCCGCGACGTCCAGCAGCCCGTGCCGGGCGTGATCGTGCACTCCGGCGGCGTGCTGTTCGGCGAGGTCGTGCTCGGTTCCTCCGCGTACGCCACCATCGACGTCGAGCGCCGCCGGGCGATCGCCCGCGCCCACTCGGCCACCCACCTGACCCACCAGGCGCTGCGCGACGCGCTCGGCCCGACGGCCGCCCAGGCCGGCTCGGAGAACGCCCCGGGCCGCTTCCGCTTCGACTTCGGCTCGCCCGCCGCCGTGCCCGGCAGCGTGCTGACCGACGTCGAGCAGAAGATCAACGACGTGCTGACCCGCGAGCTGGAGGTCACCGCCGAGGTCATGACGATGGACCAGGCCCGCAAGGCCGGCGCCATCGCGATGTTCGGCGAGAAGTACGGCGACGAGGTCCGGGTCGTCACCATCGGCGACTTCTCCAAGGAGCTGTGCGGCGGCACGCACGTCGGCAACACCGCCCAGCTGGGCCTGGTGAAGCTGCTCGGCGAGTCCTCGATCGGCTCCGGCGTGCGCCGGGTGGAGGCCCTGGTCGGCGCCGACGCCTACCGGTTCCTGGCCCGTGAGCACACCGTGGTCGCCCAGCTGACCGAGCTGGTCAAGGGCCGCCCGGAGGAGCTGCCGGAGAAGATCTCCGGCATGCTCGCCAAGCTCAAGGACGCCGAGAAGGAGATCGAGCGCTTCCGCGCCGAGAAGGTGCTCGCGGCCGCCGCGGGCCTGGCCGACTCGGCCGAGGACGTGCACGGCATCGCCGTGGTCACCGCCCGGGTCGCCGACGGCACCGGCGCCGACGAGCTGCGCAAGCTGGTCCTCGACGTGCGCGGCCGCCTCGGCTCGCGCCCGGCCGTGGTCGCCGCCTTCACCGTGGCGAACGACCGCCCGCTGACCGTGATCGCCACCAACGAGGACGCCCGCGGCCGCGGCATCAAGGCCGGCGAGCTGGTCCGCACCGCGGCCAAGACCCTCGGCGGCGGCGGTGGCGGCAAGGACGACGTCGCCCAGGGCGGCGGCACCAACCCGGCCGCGATCGACGAGGCCGTCGCGGCGGTGCGGGGCCTGGTCGCGGAGCGTGCCTCCTGATGGGGTCCGCGGTCTGATGGAGTTCGAGGAGAAGCCCTTCCGGCGCGGGCGGCGGATCGCCGTCGACGTCGGGGACGCCCGGATCGGGGTCGCGTCCTGCGACCCCGACGGGGTGCTCGCCACCCCGGTGGAGACCGTCCCGGCCGGAGTGAAGTCGCAGGCCAGGATCGCCGCGATCGTCGAGGAGTACGGCGCGATCGAGGTGATCGTCGGACTGCCGCGCTCGCTGAGCGGCAAGGAGGGACCGGCGGCGGAGAAGGTCCGCGGCTACGCGTCCCGGCTGGCCAACCGGCTCTGGCCGGTGCCGGTCCGCCTCGTCGACGAGCGGATGTCCACCGTCACCGCGACCCACGGGCTGCGCGCCTCGGGGGTCAAGGCCAAGAAGGGCCGCTCGGTGGTCGACCAGGCCGCCGCGGTGGTGATCCTGCAGACCGCCCTTGAGTCCGAACGGGTGAGCGGACGCCCTCCCGGCGAGAGCGTCGAGGCGGCGGGCTGACCGGCCTGTTCTAACGTCCCGAAGAGGGGTCCGGGGGGGGGCGGGGGCGCAGGCCCCCAGGGGCGTGGGGGAGGGGCGCGGGGCGCCCGGGCCCGGGGGGGGGGGCCCCCCCGGGGGGG
>NZ_JBHYUU010000175.1:9157-16822 GCF_042749955.1 Kitasatospora sp. NPDC059462
CGTCCGCACGGACCCCTCTGCCGTTGCCGTCGTGCCGCGTGCCACGCGGACCGTCGAGGGGACGCCGCCGTGACCGACCTGGACCTCACACCCGGCCTGAGCCCCGGCCACCTCGGTGCGCCGGCGACCGAACCGGAGGGCCGCCCGCCGGGCGCGCCCGCCCCGCGCCCCGATGCGCCCGATCCACGCCGACGGCGCAACGGACTGGCCTGTCTGCTGACGGCGCTGTCGCTGTTCGCGGTGTTCGGCGGGATCGGGCTGGCCGGGTTCAGCTGGATCCAGGGACAGCGCCGGCCGCCGGCCGCCGCCGACTACGCGGGCGACGGCTCCGGCTCGGTGCAGGTGTCGGTGCCCGAGGGCGCCGGGCTCAGCCAGATCGCCTCGGCCCTGGTGCGCAACGGCGTGGTGGCCAGCTCGCTCGCGTTCACCCGGGCCGCCCGGGGCAGCGCGGCGGCGGCCGGGCGGATCCAGCCCGGCACGTACACCCTGCGGCAGAAGATGTCGGCGGCCGCCGCGCTCGCCGTGCTGATCGACCCGGCCAACGCCAACGGCCTGACCATCCCCGAGGGCTGGCGCGGCAGCCAGATCTTCGCCGCGATCGACAAGAAGCTCCAGCTCCCGGCGGGCACCGCGGAGCAGACGGCCAAGGACCAGGCCGCCGAACTGGGCCTGCCGGAGACCGCCAACGGCGTCCCCGAGGGCTACCTGTTCCCCGCGACGTACGCCGTCACCGACGACACCACCGCCGCCGACCTGCTGAAGCAGATGGTCGAGCGGGCCGGCAAGGAGTTCGCCCGGGACGACGCGGAGGTGGTCGCGACCAACCTCGGGCAGTCGCTGTACGGGCTGGTGACCATCGCCAGCATGGTGCAGGGCGAGGCGGACAACCCCGAGGACATGGCGAAGGTCGCGCGGGTCATCTACAACCGGCTGGCCAAGAACATGCCGCTGCAGCTGGACTCCACCATCAACTACGCGATGGGGCGCTCCACGCTGAACACCAGCGTCACCGACACCCGGCTCGACTCCCCGTACAACACCTACAAGCACGCGGGGCTGCCGCCGACGCCGATCTCCAACCCGGGGCGGCAGGCGATCATGGCGGCGGTGGACCCGGCGCCGGGGGACTGGCTCTACTTCGTGACCGTGAAGCCGGGGGACACCCGCTTCACCGACAGCTTCGACGTGCAGCAGAAGAACGTCGCGGAGTTCAACGCCAACCGGGCGGCGGCCGGTGCCTCGGCGTCGGCGAGCGCCTCGGCGTCCGCCTCCGCGTCCGCCGCGGCCACGCCCTCGTCGGGGGCGCCGTAGCGGCGGTCGGCGCCCCGGCCGGGCGGTCGACTGCGGTACGGTAGCGTCTCCGTCCAGGTGTTGCGCTAGCACGCCGGTTCGACAAGCAGCCGGGACGCCGTCCCGGGCGACCGGGCCGATCCTCCGGTCGTCTCCGTCGGTATAAGGGGATCAATGACCGATCTGGGTCGGGGCTACGGCCCCCAGGGCTCCGAGCCGTGGCATCCGGGTGACCCCGGGTACGGCGGCCAGCAGCCGGTCCCCGGCCAGCAGGACGGGCAGTGGCAGCAGCATCCCCAGCAGCAGTACGGCGGTCAGCAGGGCTACCCCCAGCAGCAGATGCCCCAGCAGCAGGTGCCGCAGCCGGGCATGGGCCAGCAGGCGATGGGCGGCCAGCAGGGGTACCCGCAGGGCGGACAGGGCGGACAGCAGTACGACGGTCAGCAGGGCTACGCCCAGCAGCAGATGCCCCAGCAGGGGTACCCGCAGCAGCAGGGCTACCCGCAGCAGGGCGTGGGCGGACAGCAGGACATGGGCGGCCAGCAGGGCTACCCCCAGCAGCAGCAGATGCCGCAGCAGCAGATGCCCCAGCAGGGCATGGGCCAGCAGGGCGTGGGCCAGCAGCAGTACGGCGGCCAGCAGCAGGGGTACCCCCAGCAGGGCGTTCCGCAGCAGGGCGCCCCGGCGCAGCAGGCCCCGCGGCCGGCCGCCGGGCAGCAGCCCTCCGGCCCCGGCCCGGACGGCATCGACTGGGAGGCGGAGGCCGCCGCACTGGAGGCCGGCGCCGGACCGGCCGAGGCCGACGGCGGCGGTGAGCACGCCGAGGACGCGTGGGACGGTCACGAGGGCGAGTACGCCGAGGACGAGTACCACGAGGACGGCGCGGACGACGACGGGCAGGGCGGCTTCCTCGGCGAGGAGGACGACTCCCGCGAGGCGAAGAAGAAGCGCAAGGAGAAGGGCAAGAAGTCCGGCCGGCGCAACGGTGGCGCCTGCCTGGTGGTCGCCCTCGTGCTGCTCGGTGCCATGGGCGGCGCCGGCTACTGGGGCTACGGCTTCTACAAGGACCACTTCGGCCCGGCGCCGGACTTCCCCGGCCCGGGCACCGGCTCGGTCAACGTCGAGATCAAGCCGGGTGCGGCGGGCAGCCAGATGGGCGCGGCGCTGAAGGCGGCCGGCGTGGTCAAGAGCATCGACGCCTTCAACGCGGCGTGCGACAAGAACGCGAAGTGCTCCACCATCCAGCCCGGCGCCTACGCCATGCCCAAGGAGATGTCCGCCGAGGGGGCCGTGCAGTTCCTGGTGGAGGCCAACGGCGGCGAGAAGCTGATCATCCAGGAGGGCCTGACCTCCGTCGCCACCTACGTCAAGATCGACGAGAAGCTCGGCCTGCCCAAGGGCACCACCGCGAACGTCGCCAAGGAGCAGGTCAACAACCTGGGCCTGCCCGCGTACGCCAACGGCAACATCGAGGGCTTCCTCTGGCCGACCCGCTACTCGATCACCCCGGGCATGAAGCCCGAGGACCTGCTCAAGCAGATGGTGAAGAACGCCGTGGACCGCTACGCGGGCCTGGACGCGGAGGCCTCGAAGATCGGCCTCAAGTCCGGCTACGAGGTGGTCATCGAGGCGAGCATCCTCCAGGCGGAGGGCAACAACAAGGACGACTTCGCCAAGATGGCGAAGACCATCCAGAACCGGCTGGCCGACAAGGGCAAGGTCAACGGCAAGCTGGGCATGGACACCACGCTGCAGTACTCGCTGGGCCGCAAGAACCTCGACAAGCGGGACATCAACGACGGCTCCAACAAGTACAACACCTACATCAACCCGGGCCTGCCGCCGACGCCGATCTCCAACCCGGGTGACGACGCGCTCAAGGCGACGCTCAACCCGGCGGACGGCAAGTGGCTGTACTTCATCGCGATGTCGCCGACCCTGACCCTGTTCGCCGAGACGGACGCGGAGCACGCCAAGAACACCGAGGAGTACTGCAAGTCGATCGGCGCGAAGTTCGACGCGGCCGCCGTCCACTGCACCAGCAAGGGCTGACCGGCCGCCGGGCGGCCGCACAGGGAGAGACACCAGCGTGACCAGCAAGCACCGGGCGGCCGTCCTCGGCTCGCCGATCGCCCACTCGCTGTCGCCCGCCCTGCACCGGGCCGCCTTCGCGGCGCTCGGGCTGGACGGCTGGCGCTACGACCGCTTCGAGGTCGACGAGGCCGCGCTGCCCGGCTTCGTCGCCGGGCTGGACGAGGCCGAGTGGGCGGGCTGCTCGCTCACCATGCCGCTCAAGCGCGCGGTCATCCCGCTGCTCGACGAGGTGAGCGCCACCGCCCGGTCGGTCGAGGCGGTGAACACCCTGGTGTTCACCGCCGACGGGCGCCGGGCCGGCCACAACACCGATGTGCCCGGCCTGGTCAACGCGCTGCGCGAGCGCGGCATCACCGAGGTGCCGGCCGCCGCCGTGCTCGGTGCCGGCGCCACCGCGTCCTCCGCGCTGGCCGCGCTGGCCCGGCTCGGGGCCCGCGAGGTCACCGTCTACGTCCGCAGCCCCGAGCGGGCCCGGGAGATGGCCGGGCTCGGCGAGCGCCTCGGCGTGGCGGTGCGGACCGCGGACTGGGCGCGCGGCGCCGAGGCACTGACGCACCCGCTCACCGTGGCCACCACCCCGGCCGGGGCGACGGACGCCTTCGTCGGCGACCTCACCGCCGAGCCCGGCGCGCTGTTCGACGTGCTGTACCACCCGTGGCCGACCGCGCTGGCCGGCGCCTGCACCGAGCGCGGGGCGACCGTGCTGGGCGGGCTCGACCTGCTGGTGCACCAGGCGGTGCTGCAGAGCGAGCTGTTCACCGGGCGCACCCCCGGCCCGCTGGCGGCCGTCCGCGCCGCCGGTGAGGCGGCCCTGGCCGCGGGCTGAGGGCACACCCGGGCACGCCCCGGACCAGGGCCGGCCGGCCGTTCCCGTCCGCCGGTCGGCCGAATGCTGTCCGGTGACCGGACTCCGGGGCCGGTCGACCGGTCCGGCATGAAAGGATTCGGGGACAAGGCACGTCCGGACGGGCGGCGGCAGCGCCGCTCCGGTCCGCTGATGAAGGAGCTCCGTTGGGTACGTTGCGCTGGCTGACGGCGGGGGAGTCGCACGGCCCCGCACTCGTCGCGACGCTGGAGGGCCTGCCCGCCGGTGTACCGGTCACCACCGCCATGGTGGCCGACGCGCTGGCGCGCCGCCGGCTCGGCTATGGTCGCGGCGCACGGATGAAGTTCGAGCAGGACGAGGTGACCTTCCTCGGCGGTGTGCGGCACGGCCTGAGCATGGGCAGCCCGGTCGCCGTCATGGTGGGCAACACCGAGTGGCCGAAGTGGGAGCAGGTCATGTCGGCCGACCCGGTCGACCCCGAGGTGCTCGCCGGTCTCGCCCGCAACGAGGCGCTGACCCGCCCGCGCCCCGGCCACGCCGACCTGGCCGGCATGCAGAAGTACTCGATCGACGAGGCCCGCCCGATCCTGGAGCGCGCCAGCGCCCGGGAGACCGCCGCCCGCGTCGCGCTCGGCGCCGTCGCCCGCTCCTACCTCAAGGAGACCTGCGGCATCGAGATCGTCAGCCACGTGGTGGAGCTGGCCGCCGCCAAGGCCCCGGCCGGCGTGCTGCCGCTGCCCTCCGACGAGGCGAAGCTGGACGCCGACCCGGTGCGCTGCCTGGACGCCGACGCCTCGAAGGCGATGGTCGCCGAGATCGACCAGGCCCACAAGGACGGCGACACCCTCGGCGGCGTCGTCGAGGTGCTCGCCTACGGCGTCCCGGTCGGCCTCGGCTCGCACGTCCACTGGGACCGCCGGCTGGACGCCCGCCTCGCCGCCGCGCTGATGGGCATCCAGGCGATCAAGGGCGTCGAGGTCGGCGACGGCTTCGAGCTGGCCCGCGTCCCCGGCTCGCAGGCCCACGACGAGATCGTGCCGACCCCCGAGGGCGCCAAGCGCGTCTCCGGCCGCTCCGGCGGCACCGAGGGCGGCCTGTCCACCGGCGAGCTGCTGCGGGTGCGCGCCGCGATGAAGCCGATCGCGACCGTGCCGCGCGCGCTGCGCACCGTGGACGTGCGCACCGGTGAGCCGGCCAAGGCGCACCACCAGCGCTCGGACGTCTGCGCGGTGCCGGCGGCCGGCATCGTCGCCGAGGCGATGGTCGCCCTGGTGCTGGCCGACGCGGTCGACGAGAAGTTCGGCGGCGACCACGTGTCGGAGACCCGGCGCAACGTACAGAACTACCTCGACCACCTGATCGTCCGATGACCACGCCGGTCGTCGTGCTGGTCGGCCCGCCCGGCAGTGGCAAGTCCACCGTCGGGCGGGTCCTCGCCGAGCGCCTCGGCCTCGGCTTCCGCGACACCGACGCGGACATCGAGGAGCAGGCCGGCAAGCCGATCCCGGACATCTTCGTCGACGAGGGCGAGCCGCACTTCCGGGCCCTGGAGGCGGCCGCCGTGCGCGCCGCCGCCGGCACCCACGGCGGCGTGCTGGCGCTCGGCGGCGGCGCGGTGATGGCCGGGCCCACCCGTGAGCTGCTGCGCGACCTGCCGGTGGTGTTCCTGGAGGTGCCGCTCGCCGACGCGGTCAAGCGGGTCGGCCTGGACGCCCCCCGCCCGCTGCTGGCGGTCAACCCGCGGGCCCGCTGGCGCGAGCTGATGGAGGCCCGCCGCCCCCTCTACCTGGAGGTGGCCACCGCCGTCGTCGACACCGCCGGCCGCACCCCCGAGCAGGTCGCGGACGCCGTACTGGAAGCACTGGAGCTGAAGACCCCCCATGAGTGACAACGTCAGGATTCACGTCGGCGGCAGCGCCGGCCACGACCCGTACGACGTGCTGATCGGGCACCAGCTGCTCGGCGAGCTGGCGCCGCTGATCGGGAGCCGGGCCCGGCGGGTGGCGATCATCCACCCGGAGGCGCTGTCCGCCACCGCGGACGCGATCCGCGAGGACCTGTCCGGCGAGGGCTACGAGGCGATCGCCCTCCAGGTGCCCAACGCCGAGGAGGCGAAGAGCGCCGAGGTGGCCGCGTACTGCTGGTCGGTGCTCGGGCAGACCGGGTTCACCCGCACCGACGTGGTCGTCGGCCTCGGCGGCGGCGCCACCACCGACCTGGCCGGCTTCGTCGCCGCCACCTGGCTGCGCGGGGTCCGCTGGATCTCCGTGCCCACCACGCTGCTCGGCATGGTCGACGCGGCGGTCGGCGGCAAGACCGGCATCAACATCGCCGAGGGCAAGAACATGGTCGGCGCCTTCCACCCCCCGGCGGGCGTGCTGGCCGACCTCGCGACCCTGGAGACGGTGCCCCGGCACGACTACGTCTCCGGCCTCGCCGAGGTCATCAAGTGCGGGTTCATCGCCGACCCGGCGATCCTCGACCTCGTCGAGGCCGACCCGGAGGGCGCCAAGACCCCGGCCGGGCCGCACACCGTCGAGCTGATCCGGCGGGCCATCCAGGTCAAGGCCGACGTGGTCTCCGGCGACCTCAAGGAGTCCGGCCGGCGCGAGATCCTCAACTACGGCCACACCCTCGGCCACGCCATCGAGCGCAACGAGCGCTACAAGTGGCGGCACGGCGCGGCGATCTCGATCGGCATGGTGTTCGCCGCCGAACTCGGCCGCCTCGCCGGCCGGCTGGACGACGAGACCGCCGACCGGCACCGCACCGTGCTGGCCTCGGTCGGCCTGCCGCTCAGCTACCGGGCGGACGCCTGGCCCAAGCTGCTGGACGCCATGAAGATCGACAAGAAGTCGCGCGGCGACCTGATCCGCTTCATCGTCCTGGACGGCCTCGGCAGGACCTCCGTGCTGGAGGGCCCCGACCCGTCCCTGCTGGTGGCCGCCTACGCGGAGGTCTCCTCGTGACCCGGGTGATGGTGCTCAACGGCCCCAACCTCGGGCGCCTCGGCAGCCGCGAGCCCGACGTCTACGGCTCCACCTCGTACGCCGGGCTGGTCGAGCGCTGCACCGCGCTCGGCAAGGAGCTGGGCTTCGAGGTCGAGGTGCACGAGACCAACTCCGAGCAGACCATGGTCGAGTGGCTGCACGAGGCCGCCGACGGCCGGGTCCCGGTGGTGATCAACCCGGGGGCGTTCACGCACTACTCGTACGCGATGCGCGACGCCGCCTCGCAGCGCACCGCGCCGCTGATCGAGGTGCACATCTCCAACCCGTACGCCCGCGAGACCTTTCGGCACACCTCGGTGATCTCCGCGGTGGCCTCCGGCACCATCGCCGGGTTCGGGATCGGCTCGTACGAGCTGGCGCTGCGCGCGCTGGCCGAGCGGCTCACCACGGGCTGACGGCCCGGCAGGGGCCGCCCCCGGGCGGCGCCGGGCCGGTGACCAGCGG
>NZ_JBHYUU010000176.1:0-16464 GCF_042749955.1 Kitasatospora sp. NPDC059462
CCGACCAGCACCGCCGCACCCTCCACGCCCTCACCGCCCTCACCCGCGGCATCCACCTCCCCTTCCTCCTCCGCGGCACCCCCGCCGAATAGCCCCGTCCGCGCGGCGGCCCCCGACGTGCGCGCCAAATCGCCGATGGCCCTGACCGATGCGTCGGTCAGGGCCATCGCGTCCGGGCAGCGGTCGGACGGTTCCGAACTCCCCGGCCCTGCCCGGAGAACGGCGACGAACCCGGCGAACTCCGGGGACGGGAAGACCGGAACGGGACGGACGGGTCCTTGGAATGCTGTCCGTGACCCCTCGCCGAGCGCAGTCCGCCCCCGCCCCCTCAGAACAGCGCCACCAGCTCCGTCCGCGAGGCGATCCCCAGCTTCGGGTACGCCTTGTAGAGGTGGTGCCCCACCGTCCTCGGGCTCAGGAACAGCTGCGCCGCGATGTCCCGGTTGGTGAGCCCCTGGGCCGCCAGCCGGGCGATCTGCAGCTCCTGTGGGGTGAGCGCCGTGAGCACCCCCGCCTCGGCCGTCGGCGCGGCGGTGCCGGTGGCCGTCAGCTCCCCCCTCGCCCGGTCCGCCCACGGCCTCGCGCCCAGCCGCTCGAAGGTCTCCAGCGCCGCGCCCAGGTGAGGCCGGGCGTCCGTCCGCCGGCGCTCGCGCCTCAGCCGCTCCCCGTAGAGCAGTGCCGTCCGCGCCTGTTCGAACGGGCGGTGGGTGCCCTCGTGCAGAACCAGCGCCGCGCGGTACGCGGACTCCGCCAGTTCGTCCGGCCCCAGCAGCGCCTGGCAGCGCAGCCGCAGTGCCTCCGCCCACGGCGTCCCCGCCGCGCCCGCCCAGCGCGCGAAGCGCTCGTACGCCTCGGCGGCGCGCTGCGGCTCGCCCAGCCGGACGGCCGCCTCGACGAGGTCCGGCACCGCCCGGGTCACCCCGATGTGGTGCCGGTGGGGCCCGGTGGTGAGCGTGTGCAGCCGGTCGGCGGCGGCCGCGGCGCGGCCCCGGCCGAGGTCCAGCAGCGCGAGTGCCCAGTGCGCCCACGGCTCACCGGCGGCGGGCGCGGACGAACCGGAGACGAGAGCGTCGGAGGCCAGCTCGGCACACCGTTCGTCGTCCCCGGCGAGGGCGGCCAGGCAGGCCAGCATGGCGGCGAGTTGGCTGGTCCACTGGTGCTGCCCGGTGTCCCGGGCGAGCGCGTGGCCCTCCGTCGCCGTGACCTCGGCGTCCCGGTGCCGGCCGTGGAACAACTCGGCCTCGGCGAGGAAGAACTGGAGGGTCGGCAGCACCCCGACCGTCCCCTTGGCCCGCGCCTCCGCGGCCAGCTCCGCCGCCAGCTCCAGCGTCTCGTGGTCACGCCCGAGGACGAGCGCCGCCCCGCACAGCTGCACCAGGTCGACCGGGCTCTCCGCCCCCGCCTTGCGCGCCGCCTCCGCCGTGACGCGCACGTCCGGCGCCGGAGCGGCCGACCGCCCCAGCGCGGGCAGCACGGCGGCCGGCAGGTGCCGGGCCAGCGGGGCGAGCGGCTCCTCCGGTCCGAGCGGGAGGGCCGCCAGCCGGTCGAGCACGGTGGCCACCGGCTCCTCGCCGACGTACCAGGCGGCGTGAAAGGCCTGGAGCAGCATCCGGGCGGCGTGCGCGGGCTCGATGTCGGTGGCGGCGGCGTCCAACAGCAGCCGGTACGCGGCCGGGTAGGCACCGCGCCAGAAGTGGGCGACCGCCCGGACCTGGTCGAGCAGGGCGTGCGCGAAGACGCTGTCGGTGCGCGCGCCGGCGCGGTCGGCGAGCGCCTCGGCCTGCGCCAACTTTCCCTCCTCGGTGGCCGCTTCGGCGGCGAGCACCAGGCGGCGGGTGGCGCCGTCGCGGTCCGGGGTGAGCCCGGCGGCACGCTCGTACGCGGTGGCCGCCCCGCCGTGGGCGCCGCGGGCCTCGGCCCGTTGGGCGGTGCGCTCCAGCGCGTCGGCGAGGTCGGCGTCGGGCGCGGTGGCGGCGAGCGCGAGGTGCCAGGTGCGCCGGTCGCCGTCCTCCAGGGCCTCGCCGATCGCCCGGTGGACGGCCAACCGCTGTTGCAGCGGCGCCCGTTGGAGGACGGCGGCGCGCAGCAGCGGGTGCCGGAAGACGAGCCGGCGGTCCGCGCCGACGGTGACGAGCCCGGCCCGTTCGGCGGGCGACAGCGCCTCGGTGCCCGCCCCGAGGGCGGCGGCCGCGGCGAGGACGGCGTCCAGTTCGCCGTTCTCCTCGGCGGCGGCGACCAGCAGCAGGGTCTGGGTGTCCGGCGGCAGGCCGGTGACCTGACCGTGGAAGGCGATCCGCAGGCGACTGGTGAGCGCCAGCCCGCCCGAGCCGAAGTCCGCACCGGTCAGGGGGAGTTCCACCAGCGCCAAGGGGTTCCCGGCCGCCTCGGCGAGCAGGCGCCGACGGACCGGTCCGGCCGGCTCCCCGCCCGCGCGGTCGGCGAGCAGCCGGGCGGCGTCCGCGTCGGCGAGCCCGGTCAGCCGCAGCTCGGGCAGCCCGGCGAGCGGCAGCGCCTCGCCCCCGTCGTCCCGGGCGGCGAGCAGCAGCGCGACGCCCTCCGCCTGGAGCCGACGGGCGGCGATCAGCAGCGCGTCCAGCGAGGGCCGGTCCCACCACTGCGCGTCGTCCACGACGCACAGCAGCGGCTGTTCGTCGGCGAGTTCGGCGAGCAGCCCGAGCGTGGCCAGTCCGGCGAGCAGCCGGTTCGCGCCACCGGCCGGCTCCCCGAGGCCGAACGCCCCCTCCAGCGAGCGGCGCTGCGGCCCCGGCAGGGCGTCCAGCCGGTCGAGTCCGGGCGCCAGCAGCAGACTCAGGCCCGCGAAGGGGAGTTCGGCCTCGTACTCGACCCCGGTGGCCCGGATCACCCGGACGCCGTCCCCCGCCGCCGCCACCGCGTACTCCAGCAACGCCGTCTTGCCGATCCCCGGCTCACCGCGCAGCACCAGTACCCCGCTGCGGCCGTCCCGCGCCCCGTCGAGCAGCGCGTCGACGGCGGCCCGCTCCCGTTCCCGCCCGTACAGCACCCCGGCCCCCTCCCGTTGCCCCGACCCTACTGGCGGCGACGTACGTACGCCCTACCCATCCGTGACGGATTCGCCCGCCGCCCGCCGTCCGTACCTTCTTGACCAGCGGGAACGGCCCGCCGACAACCCCACCGGACCAGGGAGAAGACGATGACCGCCACCCAGCCCACCGACCTCCGGCAGCTCGCCGCCCGCTACCTCGCCGCCTGGAACGAGACCGACCCGGCCGCCCGCCGGAAGCTGGTCGACGAGGCCTGGGCCGAGGACGGCGGCTACACCGACCCGCTGGCCGCCGTCACCGGCCGCGAGGGCGTCGACGCCCTGATCGGCGCCGCGCAGGCGCAGTTCCCCGGGCTGGTGTTCACCCTCGGCCCGGTGGACGCCCACCACGACATCGCCCGTTTCACGTGGAACCTCGGCCCGGCCGGCGAGGAGCCGCTGGTCATCGGCTTCGACGTGCTGGTCGCCGACGCCGAGGGCCGGATCGCCTCGGTGTACGGCTTCCTCGACCGCGTCCCGGGCGCCTGACCCGACCGCGCCCCGACCCGACCCGCCCCGACCCGGCGCCGAGCAGGAGATGACGAGTTGTCCAGCAGCCCGACCGGCCGCCCGAGCGGCACCACCACCGCTCCCGCCACCGCCCCTGCCTCCGCCCCCGCCACCGCTCCCGGCGCCGCCACCGCCACCGCCACGCGCGGCCTGCTGCCGGTGCTCCTGACCGCGACCTTCATGACCGCCCTCGACGTCTTCGTCGTCAACGTGGCCGTACCGTCCCTGCAGACCGACCTGGGAGCCGGACCGGCCGCCGTCCAGTGGGTGGTCGCCGGCTTCGCCCTCGCCCTCGCCGTCGGCCTGATCACCGCCGGCCGGCTCGGCGACCGCTACGGCCGGCGGCGGACGTTCGGGCTCGGCCTGGCCCTGTTCACCCTGGCCTCGGCCGCCTGCGGCCTGGCCCCGACGGCGGGCGCGCTGGTCGGCGCCCGGATCGCCCAGGGGCTGGCGGCGGCGCTGATGGGCCCGCAGGTGCTGGCGATCCTGCGGACGGCTTACAGCGGCGCGGCGCAGGCCCGGGCGTTCTCGATGTACGGGCTGACCATGGGGCTGGGCGCGGTCTTCGGGCAGCTGATCGGCGGGGTGCTGATCCGCGCCGACCTGTTCGGCCTGGACTGGCGCAGCTGCTTCCTGATCAACCTGCCGGTCGGCCTGGCCGCCCTGGCGCTGGTGCGGCGCTGCCTGCCCGAGTCGCGCGCCCCGCACCGCCCGGGCCTGGACCCGGTGGGCGTCGCCCTGGTCACCGTCGCGCTGACCGGACTGGTGCTGCCGCTCATCCAGGGCGCGGAGGCCGGATGGCCGCTGTGGACCTGGCTCTGCCTGGGCTCCTCGGTGGTGCTGCTGGCGCTCTTCGCCGTCCACCAGCACCGCGGCAGCCGGGCGGGCGGCTCGCCGCTGGTCGACACCCGGCTGTTCGCCGACCGCGCCTTCACCACGGGCATGCTCGCCCAGCTGGCCTTCTGGCTCGGCCAGGCGTCGTTCTTCCTGGTGCTCGCCCTCTACCTGCAGCCGGGCCGCGGCCTGGACGCGCTCGGCGCGGGCCTGGTCTTCACCACGATCGGCCTCGGCTACCTGGTGACCTCCACCACCGCGCACCACGTCCTCGCCCGGCTGGGCCCGCGGACGATCGCGCTCGGCGGGCTGCTGATGGCGGCGGGGCTGGGCCTGCTCGGCCTCGCGGTGCACACGACCGACCCGGGCGGCAGCGTCTGGTGGCTGGCGCCCGGCCTGTTCGTGGACGGGCTCGGCATGGGCCTGGTGGTGGCCCCGGTCACGTCGGTGGTGCTGGCGGGCGTCGAACCGCGGCTGGCCGGCTCGGCGGCGGGCGTGGTGTCCACCGTCCAGCAGGTGGCCGGCGCGCTCGGGGTCGCGCTGATCGGCATCGTCCACTACGCCGCCGACGACCCGGCGGAGGCGTTCGGGCGCAGCCTGGCGGCGCTGGCGGCGCTGGAGGTGCTGCTGGCGGGCCTGGTCCGGCTGCTGCCCCGCCGGACGGGGTGAGCCCGCGCGGCGGCGTCCGAGGGGGAGCGCGCGCCACGGTCCGCCCGCTTCCCTTCCGCCCTTCCGTTCCGCCCTTCCGTTCCGTTTCCTCCCCCCGATCGGGTTGGATGGGTGGATGAGCGAGGAGAAGAGCGCCGTACCGGCGTGGGAGCAGCGGTTCAGGGCGGCACGGGTCTCCCTGCCGGACTGGGCGGAGGACGCCCCCGACCGGGCGCTGTACGTGTCCAACGCCAGCGGCACCTACGAGGTCTACGCCTGGGACCGCGCCACCGACACCCACCGGCGGGTCACCGACCGCCCCAACGGCACCACCGACGCCGAGCTGTCCCCCGACGGCGAGTGGATCTGGTGGTTCGACGACAACGACGGCGACGAGTTCGGCATCTGGCGCCGCCAGCCCTTCGCGGGCCGCCCCGAGGGCGCCGAGGGCCCGGACGAGGAGGCCGTCCCCGGCCTCGCCCCGTCCTACGAGGCGGGGCTCGCGCTGGGCCGGGACGGCACCGTGGTGGTCGGCCGCTCCACCGACGACGGCGGCACCACCCTGCACCTGCGCCGCCCCGGAGCGGCCGAGGCCGTCGAGATCTACCGGCACGCCGAGTACGGCGGCGTCGGCGACCTCAGCCACGACGGCACCCTGCTGGCCATCGACCACACCGAGCACGGCGACGCCATGCACGGCGCCATTCGCGTCGTCCGGCTGCCCGGCGACGGCGACGGCGCCACCGCCGTCCCGACCGTGGCCGAACTGGACGAGGTCACCGGCCGCGACGAGCCGCGCGGGGTGGCCTGCCTGGGCTTCGCGCCGATCGACGGCGACACCCGGCTGCTGGTCGCCCACCAGCGCACCGGCCGCTGGGAGCCGGTGATCTGGGACGTCGCGACCGGCGTCGAGACGGCGCTGGCGCTCCGCGACGAGCAGGGCCGCGAGCTGCCCGGCGACCTCTCCGCCCAGTGGCGGCCGGACGCCCGCACGCTGCTGATCGAGCACGAGTACGAGGCGCGCAGCGAGCTCTTCTCGTACTCCCTGGACGAGGGCGTGCTCACCCGCCTGGACACCCCGCGCGGCACCGTCGGCGGCGCCACCCCGCGGCCGGACGGCACCGTGGAGTTCCTCTGGTCCTCGGCCGCCGAGCCCTCCGCCGTGCGCTCCACCGCCGGCACCGTGGTGCTGCGCGCGCCCGGCGCCGTCCCGCCCGGCTCGGTGCCGGTCGAGGACGTCTGGGTGGACGGGCCCGGCGGGCGGGTGCACGCGCTGGTCCAGCGGCCGGCCGGGGCGGGCGACGGACCGTTCCCGACCGTGTTCGAGGTCCACGGCGGCCCGACCCACCACGACAGCGACTCCTTCGCCGCCGGACCGGCCGCCTGGCTGGACCACGGCTTCGCGGTCGTCCGGGTCAACTACCGCGGCTCCACCGGCTACGGCCAGGCCTGGACGGACGCGCTGCGCGAGCGGGTCGGGCTGATCGAGCTGGAGGACATCGCCGCCGTCCGGGAGTGGGCGGTGACGAGCGGGCTGGCCGACCCGGAGCGGCTGGTGCTGTCCGGCGGGTCCTGGGGCGGCTACCTCACCCTGCTCGGGCTCGGGACGCAGCCGGAGCTGTGGAGCCTCGGCGTCGCCGCCGTGCCGGTCGCGGACTACCTGACGGCGTACGACGACGAGATGGAGGCGCTGAAGTCGATCGACCGCACCCTCTTCGGCGGCACGCCGGAGGAGGTGCCCGAGCGCTGGACGGCGTCCTCGCCGCTGACGTACGTCGAGCGGGTGCGGGTGCCGGTGTACATCAGCGCCGGGGTGAACGACCCGCGCTGCCCGATCAAGCAGATCGACAACTACGTCGAGCGGCTGGAGCAGCTCGGCAAGACGCACGAGGTGTACCGGTACGACGCCGGGCACGGGTCGCTGGTGGTGGACGAGCGGATCAAGCAGCTGCGGCTGGAGATCGACTTCGTCCGCCGGCACCTCGGCGGTGCGGCGGTCGGCGAGAATCAGGCGGACACGGAGAAGTAGGGGACGCGGGAAAACGGGGGGTACGGGTGAGGCGTCTGCTGACGATCGTGGGGGCGGGGGTGGCCGGGGTGCTGGTGCTCACCGGCTGCTCGGGTCAGGACGACGGGGGCGGCGGGGGGAGCGCGGCCTGTCCGCCGCCGTCCTCGCCGGCCTCGCCGGCTTCCTCGTCGGCCTCCTCCCCGGCCTCGTCCTCGCCGACGCCGTGGGCGCCCTCGCCCACGGCGTCCTCCACCGTGGTGAAGGCGGCGCTGCGCACCGCGGTGGCGGCGGGGGCCGGGGAGGACGGCGGCGTGGTGGTGCTCGCCAAGTCGGGCTCGAAGGGGTCCGGAGGGTCCAGCGGCTCGAAGGGGTCGAAGGGGTCCAAGGGCAGCCGCACGACCCGGCACCACACCGACCACTACGACTCGGACGGCGGCAGCGGCAGCGGCAACGGCAACGGCAACGGCAACGGCAACAACAGCGGTCGTCGGTGCGACTACCCGGCGTCGACCGTCTCGCCGTCGCCCGTCTCGCCGTCGCCCGGCGCACCGTCGGCCGCCGTGCCGTCCGCTCCGGGGGTGCCGGCACCGTCCGCTCCGGCGCCGGCCGTTCCGACCAAGCCGGCCGTTCCGCCGGTGAAGCCCACCCGCTGATCAGCAGGTCGGGTCGGCGGTACGGCGTCAGTCCAGGACCGGGTCCAGTCCGAGGGCCCGGTCCTGCTCCGCCTCCGCCTCGCGGCGCACCAGGCGGAACCACATGAACACCACGAAGCCGCCGAAGACGAACCACTCCAGCGTGTAGCCGAGGTTCTGGAACGCGCGCAGCGAGAGGCCGTCGCCGCCCTGCGGCTGCACGGTCGGCACGGGGGTGAGGCCGTCCGCCGCGGTGTCGGCGGAGACCCAGCCGTCGTACCAGCCGTCGAGTGCGAGCTTGTTGACGAGCGCGGCCCGGTTGATCGTGCCGAGCTGCCCGTCCGGGAGGCCACCGGCCACGGCGCCACCGCTGCCGCTGTTCTCACCGGCCTGGAGACGGCCGGTCACGGTCACCTCGCCGGCCGGCGCGGGGGCGGGCGCGGCCGGTCCCGTCGGGGGAGCCCCGGCGGCCCAGCCGCGGACGACGGCGGCGGTCCGGCCGTCGGTGGTGCGCAGCGGGGTGAGCACGTAGTAGCCCTGCTTGCCGTCCAACACGCGGTTGGGCACGAGGAGTTGGTGCTCCTCGTCAAAGGTGCCGGTGACCGTCACGGCACGGCCGACGGTGTCGGTGGTGACCTGCGGGCGGTCGGCGGCGAGCAGTTCGTCGAGCGGCCTGGGCGCGCCGCCGTCGGTCGCCGCCCGGCTGATCTCCTGATGCGAGGAGACCCGGTCCTCGAACCGGCCGAGCTGCCAGGAGCCGAGCCAGACGCACACCGCGACGGCCGCCACGGCCAGCGCGGTGCCGCTCAGCCAGCGCGGGGTGAGGAGGAACCGGTACACACCCCCCACGGTAACCACTCCTCACACCCGGCCCGTCCCCAGGGCCCCCGTGCGCCCTCACCGGAGCAGGAAGTCGGACCGGCCGACTTCCCACTCCCGACCTCCCGGTCGGCCCCCGTCGACTTCCCGCCCGGCGGCCCGCTCCCGGCGGCCCGCTCCGCTCCGTCCGGCCCCGCCTCACCCCGCCGACGGGGCGGCGCTCGGGTCGGTGGCCGGGGCGTCGGCCGCGAGGAGCTGCGGCATCGTCCGGTAGACCGTGCCCGCGCAGGCGCCGGGCAGGACCGCGGTCGCGGCGACCGGGTTGCCCGGGGCCGGGGTGTGCGCCAGGGTGACGCTCGTCGAGGGCTTGCTCGCGCCGGGCGACGGAGTGGCCGACGGGCTCGGCGCCCCGGAGGGCACGCCGGTCGTGGTCGGCCGCGGCTGCGCGGTCGGCTCCCCGGTGCGGAAGGCCGCCGGAACCGCCGCCGGAACCGCCGCGGGCACCCCGCTGGTGCCGCCCGCCGACGTCCCCGGGCCGGCGCTCTCGGTGCCGGGACCGGCCGCGCCGCCGCTCGTGCTCCCCGGGCCGACCGCACCCCCGGTCGTCCCGGTGCCGCCCGTCCCCGAGCCTCCCGTCTGGCCACCGAAACCACTGCCGGCGCCGCCCGACCCGGAACCGGAACCGGAACCGCCGGACCCTCCGGACCCGGATCCGCCGGACCCGGACCCGCCCGTGCCCGGTACCGAGCCCGGCCCGCCGCTCGCGGTCCCGGTGCCGGGACCGGCCGTACCGCCGCCCGTCGCACCGCCGCCGCCGGACGTGCCCGGCTGCCCGGTGCCCGTCGACGCGCTCGGCGAGGCCGTTCCGCCGGGGACGGGGCAGCCGGCCGGATCCGGGAACCAGGCGAAGTCCACCCGGTACCCGGCCCTGGGTGCGAGGACGAGGCCGTCGCTCCCCGCGTCCTTCCCCGTCGCGGGACCGGACGAGGGCCCGGGCGCGGGCAGGTCGGTCGCCGGGTCGCCGGCGGTGTGGAAGGCGATCCGGACCCGGCCGCCCTCCGCCGCCGCACCGGTGACGGTCACCGAGCCGGGGCCGCCCAGCCGGCAGCTGCGCCCGGAGACGTTGGTCACGGTGAAGGCGCCGTAGATCCGCCCGTCGGCGTCCGCGGTGCCGAGCTGGGTGGCGCCCTGCCCCAGGTCGGAGCGCGTGCACAGGGCGGGCGCCGGGGCGTCGCTCCCGCCGCCCGTGGTGGCGGTGGACGGCGCGAAGGTGCCGGGCGCGGGGCGGGCGGTGCTCGGTCCGGCGCTCGGTGCGCCGTCGGCCGTGCCGGACGGGCTGCCCGGTGCGGCCGGCGATCCGGTGTCGGCGGCGGGCGGCGGCACGGGCGCGCCGGTGGCACCGCCGGGGACGGTGCCGGTGACGGTCGCGGCGGCGCTGCCGCTCGCGGCGCCGGGCGAGCCGGGGCCGCCGGACAGGCCGAGGTGGTCCGCGGTGTGCAGGGCGGGCAGCAGCAGGGAGACGGCGGCGGCCACCGCGGCGGCGCCGGTCCAGGCCCCGCGCCGGACGGCCCGGCGGCGCGGCACCGCCCGCCGGATGTGCTGCAGGCTGCCGGGCGCGGGCTGCACCTCGGCCACGGCCCGCTGCATCAGCTCCCGGACCAGCCGTTCCTCGTGCTCACCGAGGTCCTCCCCGCCGAGCGGAAGACCTCCGCCGAGCGGGAGACCCCCGCCGGGCGGAGCGCTTCCGCCGGGCGGAGCGCTTCCGTCGGACGCGCCCGTGCGATCGTTCTCAGCCATGCCCGGCCTCCATCTGGACCCGCAGTGCGGCGAGCCCTCGTGAGCCGTACGCCTTCACCGAACCGAGCGAGATGCCCAGGGTCTCCGCGACCTGCGCCTCCGTCATGTCCACGAAGTAGCGCAGCACCAGTACCTCCCGCTGACGGCGTTGCAGACCCCGCAGCGCGACCTTCAACTGGTCACGCTCCAGCGCATCGTAGGCACCTTCCTCTGCACTGGCCATGTCAGGCATCGGCTTCTGCAGCAGCCGCAGCCCGAGGATCCTGCGCCGCAGGGTCGAGCGGGACAGGTTGACCACGGTCTGCCGGAGGTAGGCCAGCGTCTTCTCCGGTTCGCGCACCCGGCGCCGGGCCGCGTGCACCCGGATGAAGGCCTCCTGGACGACGTCCTCGCAGCTCGACAGGTCGTCGAGGAGCAGCGCGGCCAGCCTCAGCAGGGATCGGTAGTGCGCCTGGTAGGTCTCGGTGAGCAGATCCTCGCTGGTCCCGGCGGCGGTACCGGCGGTACCGGCGCCGGAGTCCGCGGCGCCGGGTGCGACTGCCGTCATCTGGTTATCTTCCGGCCTGTCCGCAGGCCACTGGACACGCGACGGGAAGGTCACCGCGGCTGTCGCCGAGATTCCCGTCCCTGCCCCCACCATCACGTTCGCCACGCCCGTTGGACACTCGATCCCCTGTCATGGTTGCCCAGCCCGGCGGACATTCTTCCGCATGGACGGAACGGCCCTCCAGGGGATTCGGCGGGGATTCCTCGCACAGTCGGCGAACATCCCGCGCAGGGCGGGGGCCGGCGAGCCGCCACCGGCGCCGGGAGCCGCCGCCGGACCCTACCGCCGGGTCCTGCCGCCGGCCGGGTGCCGCGGCTAGGACGCGTCGTCGGCCGCCGCGCCCAGGCCCTCGGCGGCCACCAGCTCCGCGATCTGCAGCGCGTTCAGGGCCGCCCCGCGGCGCAGGTTGTCCCCGCAGAGGAAGAGGTCCAGGGCGTTCGGGTCGTCCAGCGCCCGCCGCAGCCGCCCCACCCACACCGGGTCCGTCCCCACCACGTCGTTCGGCGTGGGGAACTCGCCGGCGGCCGGGTCGTCGTACAGCACCACCCCGGGGGCTTCCGCCAGCAGCTCCCGGGCGTGCTCCTGGGTGACCTCGCGCTCGAACACCGCGTGCACGGCGAGCGCGTGGGTGCGCACCACCGGGATCCGCACGCAGGTGGCGGAGACCTTCAGCCGGGGCAGGCCGAGGATCTTGCGGGACTCGTCGCGCACCGTGCGCTCCTCGGACGACCAGCCGCCGTCCGTCAGCACCCCGGCCCAGGGCACCGCGTTGAGCGCCAGCGGGGCGGCGAAGGGCCCGTGGTCGTCGATCACCGCGCGCAGGTCGCCGGTCTGCTCGCCGACCTCGGTGCCGGCCACCCGGGCGAGCTGGGTGCGCAGCGTGTCCGTGCCGGCCCGGCCGAGTCCGGAGGCGGCCTGGTAGGAGGCGACGACCAGGGACTCCAGCCCGTACTCGGCGTGCAGCGCGCCGATCGCCGCGATCATGGTCAGGGTGGTGGAGTCGGGGCTCGCGACGATGCCGCGCGAGCGCATCCGGGCGGCCGCCGCGTTGACCTCGGGCACCACCAGCGGCACCGCGTCGTCCAGCCGGAACGCGCCGGAGCCGTCCACCACCACGACGCCCTTGGCGGCCGCGATCGGCGCCCAGCGGGCGGAGATCTCCTCGGGGACGTCGAACAGCGCGACGTCGATCCCGTCGAAGACCGCCTCGTCGAGCGGGAGCACCTCGGTCGCCTCCCCGCGCACGACCGCCTTGCGGCCGGCCGAGCGCGGGGAGGCGACGAGACGGATCTCGCCCCAGATGTCCTGGCGGAGGGAGAGCAGGCCGAGGAGCACCTCGCCGACCGCGCCGGTGGCGCCGACGACGGCGAGGTTCGGCCGCCGGGTCATCGCCCGGTGCCTCCGTAGACGACGGCCTCGTCCGTCTCGCTGTCCAGCCCGAAGGCGCTGTGGACGGCCTGGACGGCCGCGTTGACGTCCTCGGCGCGGGTGACCACCGAGATGCGGATCTCCGAGGTGGAGATCAGCTCGATGTTGACGCCGGCCGCGGAGAGCGCCTCGAAGAAGGTCGCGGTGACGCCCGGGTTGGAGCGCATGCCCGCGCCGACCAGCGAGATCTTGCCGATCGCGTCGTCGTAGCGCAGCGACTCGTAGCCGATGCCCTCGCGGACCCGGTCGAGCGCGTCGATGGCCTTCTGACCCTCGGTCTTCGGCAGGGTGAAGGAGATGTCGGTCAGACCGGTCGAGGCCGCCGAGACGTTCTGCACGACCATGTCGATGTTGATCTCGGCATCGGCGATGGCACGGAAGATGCGCGCCGCCTCACCGGGCTTGTCGGGGACGCCGACGACCGTGACCTTCGCCTCGGACGTGTCATGGGCGACTCCGGAGATGATGGCCTGCTCCATCTCGCCCCCTTCGGGCTGGTTCGGGTTGTCGTTGCTGACGATCGTCCCGGGGAGGCCCGAGAAGGACGAGCGTACGTGAATCGGGATGTTGTAGCGGCGTGCGTACTCCACGCAGCGGTCGAGCAGCACCTTGGAGCCGGACGAGGCCAGCTCCAGCATGTCCTCGTAGGCGATCCAGTCGATCTTGCGGGCCTTCTTCACCACGCGCGGGTCGGCGGTGAACACGCCGTCCACGTCGGTGTAGATCTCGCAGACCTCCGCCTTGAGGGCGGCGGCGAGGGCGACGGCCGTGGTGTCCGAGCCGCCGCGGCCGAGCGTGGTGATGTCCTTGCTCGACTGCGAGACGCCCTGGAAGCCGGCCACGATCGCGATGTTGCCCTCGTCGAGGGCGGTGCGGATGCGGCCCGGCGTCACGTCGATGATGCGCGCCTTGTTGTGGACGGAGTCGGTGATGACGCCGGCCTGGCTGCCTGTGAAGGACTGCGCCTCGTGGCCCAGGGATTTGATCGCCATGGCCAGCAGCGCCATGGAGATGCGCTCTCCAGCGGTCAGCAGCATGTCGAACTCGCGGCCGGCGGGGAGAGGTGACACCTGCTCCGCGAGTTCGATGAGCTCGTCCGTCGTGTCGCCCATCGCGGACACCACGACGACGACCTCATGGCCGGCCTTCTTGGCGTCAACGATTCGACGGGCCACGCGCTTGATGCCCTCGGCATCCGCAACGGATGAGCCGCCGTACTTCTGCACGACAAGGCCCACGTGCGCTCCTCGACTTGTGTCGTCTTCGGGGGCGGTCGGCCCCCGCACCCCCGGGTGGCGGGGGTAGTGCGGTCGGCGCCAGTCTACCGAGCGGGGGTGCTCCGACCTCCGCTTTCCATATGATGAGACACACGTTTCGGCAGGTGAGCGGGGGTGCGGGCGGCCCCACCGGCAGGTCTGCTGGCGGGCCGCCGTCGCTCCGAAGAATCGGCGGACGAACGGACGGACGCCCCGGGGTTTTCCGCTCCGCCGGGGAGGGTGAGTCGTCCGTCACACTCCGGGGGTCGGTCGGTCGGCCGGTCGGCGGGCCGGTCGGTCGGTTCCGCGAACCGGTCCGCTACCGCCCCAGACCCAGTTCCGCCGCCATCAGGTCACCGGCCTGCTGCTCCAGCTGCTCGTCGGTGAGCCCGTCGTTGTCGGTGTCCGCCCCGTCCGGCGCGGCCCCGATCGGGCTGTCCAGCCGGACGTGCGCGATCAGCGACTGCAGCGCCCGCAGGACGGCCGTGCAGGTGGTGCCCCAGTTGGACAGGTACGAGAACTGCCACCACCAGAGCGCCTCGCTGACCCGGCCCTCGCGGTAGTGGGTGAGCCCGTGCTGCAGCTCGCCCACCACCCCGGCCAGGTCGTCCGAGATCCGGAAGGCGTTCGGCTTCTCCGGCGGCCCGTACGGGTCGAAGACCTCGTGGTAGACGTCGATCGGCGCGAGCAGTTCGGCCAGCCGCTCGCGCAGCTGCTCGCCGTCCGGCTCCGGCCCGGCGTCGGGCTCGAAGCGGTCCTCGGGGACGACGTCCTCGATGGCGCCCAGCCGGCCGCCGGCCAGCAGCAGCTGCGAGACCTCCAGCAGGAGGAGCGAGACGGCGCTGCCGGGTTCGTCGCCCTTGGCGACCTCGGTGACCGAGAGCACGAAGCTCTCCACCGAGTCCGCGATCTGCACCGCGAAGTCGTCCGGCTCCGAGCCGTGACCGTGCGTGTGCGGGGGGTGCGGGGCGTCCTGGGTGGTGCGCCGGTCCTGCTCCGGTCCGGCCTGGTGGGGCGTGTGGGGCTGCTGGTTGATCGTCCGGTCAGACATCGAGCAGTCGTCTCCCTTCGAAGGCGCGGCCGAGCGTGACCTCGTCCGCGTACTCCAGATCCCCGCCGACGGGCAGGCCGCTCGCCAGACGGGTCACCTTCAGGCCCATCGGCTTGCAGAGCCGGGCCAGGTAGGTGGCGGTCGCCTCCCCCTCCAGATTGGGGTCGGTGGCCAGGATCAGCTCGGTGACCGTGCCGTCGGCGAGCCGCGCCAGCAGCTCCCGGATCCGCAGGTCGTCCGGGCCGACGCCCTCGATCGGGCTGATCGCGCCGCCCAGCACGTGGTAGCGGCCGCGGAACTCCCGGGTGCGCTCGATGGCGACGACGTCCTTGGGCTCCTCGACGACGCAGACGACCGCGAGGTCACGGCGCGGGTCGAGACAGACCCGGCACTGCTCGGCCTCCGCGACGTTGCCGCAGACGGCGCAGAACCGGACCTTGTCCTTGACCTCCAGCAGCGCATGCGCCAGCCGGCGGACGTCGACCGGGTCGGCCTGAAGGACGTGGAAGGCGATTCGCTGCGCGCTCTTGGGCCCGACGCCGGGCAGCCTGCCCAGTTCGTCGATCAGGTCCTGAACCACGCCCTCGTACAACGTCGCGCCTTCCCTCGGGTTGGACCGGTGGCACCCGCACGGGGTGCTCCGGTGCCATCATCCAACGAATCGGACGCCGGGCACACCGCCCGACGCCCGACTCCCGCATAAATCACACAGGTCCATCGCCTGAACTCCGGACCGTCACGGCCCGGCGTCCCGGACCGCCCGCCGCCCTCAGAACGGCAGACCGGGGATGCCGCCGCCGCCCAGGCCCTGGGTCAGCGGGCCCATCCGCTCGGCCTGCATCTTCTGCGCGGCCTGGTTGGCGTCGCGGACGGCCGCCAGCACCAGGTCCGCCAGGGTCTCGGTGTCCTCCGGGTCCACGGCGGCCGGGGCGATGGTCAGCGCCACCAGCTCCCCGGCGCCGCTCACCGTCGCCTCGACGAGGCCGCCGCCCGCCGAACCGGTCACCTTCGCCTCCGCCAGCTCCTGCTGGGCCTGGGCGAGGTCCTGCTGCATCTTCTGCGCCTGCTTGAGCAGCGCCTGCATGTTGGGCTGGCCACCACCGGGAAACACGGCTCACTCCTTGCGTTCGGTCTGTGCGTACGTCCTCGACGAGCGTACGTGCCGGTCAGTTCCCACCGTGCCGGATCTCCTCCAGCACCGTGGCCCCCAGCTCGCGGATGATCAGCTCCTGGCCGGAGAACGCCTCCTCGTTGAGATCGGGGTCGTCCTCCTCCGGGATGTCGTCCTCCGGGGCCACCGCCTGCACGGGACGCGCCGGGGCCACCGGGGGCGGGGCCTGGACGGGCGGGGGCACCGGCGCGACCGGCGCCGCCTGCGGCTGCGGCACGGGCGCGGCCACGGGTGCGGGCGCGGGCGCCGGAGCGGCGGGCTGCATCGGGGGCGCGGACGCCACCGGACGCGCCGGTGGGGCGCCCCATCCGCCCCCGCCCGCGCCGGGGCCGCCGGAGCCGGTGGGGCCGCCGGGGCCGGTGGCGAGCCCGCCTGCCGACCCGCCCGACGGGTCGACGATGCACTCGATCCGCCAGTCGACGCCCAGCGCGTCCGCCAGGGCGGACCGCAGCACGTCGTCGCTGTTGCTGCTGACGAAGCTGTCGCGGGCACCCGCGTTGATGAACGAGACCTGGAGCACGCTGCCGTCGAACCCGGCCACCTGGCCGTTCTGGCTGAGCAGGATCCAGGTGAAGCGACGACGGTTCTTCACCGCCTCCAGGATCTGCGGCCACAGCTGCCGCACCTGCGCCGCACCCTGCTGCGCCGCCGCCGACGGCTGCCCGCCGGGCGCCGCCGCGGGGGCGGGGGCGGGTGCCGGGG
>NZ_JBHYUU010000177.1:0-12538 GCF_042749955.1 Kitasatospora sp. NPDC059462
GGGTCGGGGTGGCGGGAGGCCAGCCCCATTCGGTGCTCTCCAGCGATCCCGTGCCCTTCGCGCCGATCGGCGCGGTGTCCGGGAGCCCCCCCACAGCGGTGCCGCTGTGGTCGACGAGGACGCTGGGCGTGATGGTGCCGAGCACGGGGCCGCCGACCACCGAGGCGGTCAGCCGGTAGGGGACCGTCCGGGCCGTCCAGCCGAGGCTGCCGGGCGTGGTCCGGCCGTAGAAGGTGACCTGGTCGCCGCTCACGGTGGCGCAGATCTCGTTGACCACCACGCCCCGGTACCCGGTGACGCAGAGGCCGCCGGGGCCGGCCGGGCCCTGGGAGGCTTCGGCGGCGGGGGCGGTGCCCTGGGCGGCTGCACCGGTGGCACCGGCGGCGGTCAGGACGGCGCTGGTGGCGAGGATGGCGAGGAGCCGGTTCATCGGGTGATTCCCGTTCATGGGTAGGGACGGCGATGTGAAGCCATGTGACATTTCACGCTTCACACCTCACATGCTGGCATCGATTCGTGCGGAACTCCTAATTCCACCCTGCCTTTTGAAGCCTTCGGTCGATTTCGGCCTTTCAATGACCGATTCCTATCGACGGCGCAACCTTCATGACCACCCGGTTTCCGCCCGTGAACACTTCGTTGCGACCGTTGCCCCGGCGCTGCGCCGCCGCGCAGGATGAACCGGCCCCGGCCGCGCGGGCGAACGCGCGGCGGACGGGCGGCCGACAGGAGGCGATCGTCGTCGTGTCCGCACAACAGCTCCACCTCGCCGTGCTCCCGCCCGGCGCGAATGGCCCCGCCGGCCCCGCCGGCCCCGCCGGCCTCGACGGGCTCACCCGGCTCGCCCGGACCGCCGAGCAGGGCGGGTTCGACTTCCTCCTCCTGCCCGAGAGCGCGCCGCCCGGACCCGAGGTGCTGACCGCCCTCGGCGCCCTGGCCGCCGTCACCACCAGGCTCGGGCTGGCCGCCGCCCTCGACCCGGCCGTGCACCAGCCCTACGACCTGGCCCGGCGGCTGGCCTCGCTCGACCACCTCAGCTGCGGGCGCGCGGCCTGGAGCGTGACGGCAGGCCCCGACGGCGCCACCGCCGCCGGGCTGCGCCACGGCCGGCTCCCGGCGGACGCCGACCGGCACGCCCACGCCGCCGAGTTCCTGCGCGCCGCCCGGGTGCTGTGGGACAGCTGGGCCGAGGACGACCTCCCCGCCGACCAGGCCGGCGGCCGCTTCGTACGGCCAGGCGCGGGCACCTTCGCCCATCGGGGAGCACACTTCGACCTCACCGGCCGGTTCACCACCCCGCGCCCGCCGCAGGGCCACCCCGTGGTCGTCCGGACCGTCGCCTCCCCGCAGGACCTGGCCGCCGCGGCCGCCGACGCCGAGGTGGTGGTCGTCCCGTACAGCGGGCTCGCCGCCGCCCGCGCGCTGCGCGAGGACCTCGCCGAGCGGCTCGCCGCGCACGGCCGCTCCCCCGATGGGCTCCGGGTCCTCACCGCCGTCGGCTGGCTGCTCGGTGACACCCCCTCGGCGGCGCGGGAGACCACCGCCGACATCGCCGGGACCCCGCGCCAGGTTGCCGACGCGCTCACCGCGTACGTCCGGGGCGGCGGTTCGGACGGGTTCCTGCTCACCCCGCACCCGGCGGCCGGCCCGCTGGAGGAGTTCGTCGACCGGGTGGTGCCGCTGCTCCGGGCCGAGGGCGCGCAGCGCACCGAGTACACCGGCGCCACCCTCCGCGACCACCTCGGGCTCGCCAAGGCCCGCCGACCGAGCCGGGAGAACGCCGCATGACCAGTCCCGCCGACGCCGCTCGCGGCCTGCCCCCGCTGCACCTCGCCGTCGCCCTGGACGGGGCCGGCTGGCACCCGGCCGCCTGGCGCGCCGAGGGCGCCCGCCCCGGCGAGCTGTTCACCGCCGGCTACTGGGCCGGCCTGGTGGCCGAGGCCGAGCACGGGCTGCTCGACCTGGTCACCTTCGAGGACGCCCTCGCCGTCCAGTCCGTCAGCCTGCGCGGGCCCGACGACCGCACCGACCAGGTGCGCGGACGGCTCGACGCCGTCCTGATCGCGAGCCGGGTCGCGCCGCTGACCAGCCGGATCGGCCTGGTCCCCACCACCAACGTCACCCACACCGAGCCGTTCCACCTGGCCGCCGCCCTCGCCACCCTCGACCACGCCGGGCACGGCCGGGCCGGCTGGCGGCCGCAGATCTCCGCCCGCGCCGACGACGCCGCCCACTTCGGACGCCGCGCCGCGGCCACCCTCACGGAGGGCGACCTCGCCTCCCCCGACACCATCTCGGCCCGCCTCGCCCCGCTCTTCGACGACGCGGCCGGGGTGCTGGAGAGCGTGCGGGGGCTGTGGAACGGCCACGGGAGCACCCCGCCGGTCACCGTCCTCGCCCACGCCCGCATCCCCTACGAGCTGGCGGCCAGGGGCGGCGACGTCGTGTTCGTCACCCCGCACTCGGCCGAGGACGCGGGCGCGGTCCTCACCGAGGTCGCCACCGCCGTCACCGCCGTCGCCCGGCCCGCCGACCGCCCCCTCAAGGTCTTCGCCGACCTGCTGGTCCTCCTCGACGACCGCCCCGGCGAGGCCGCCCGCCGCAAGGCCCGGCTCGACGAACTCGCCGGCGCCCCGCTCGCCTCCGACGCCGCGGTCTTCACCGGCACGCCCGCCGAACTCGCCGACCTCCTGCTGGCCTGGCGGACCGTGGAGACCGCCGGCCTGCGCATCGACGGATTCCGCCTGCGTCCCGCCCGCCTGCCCCACGACCTCCTGGCGGTCACCCGCGGCCTGGTCCCCGAACTCCAGCGCCGCGGCGCCTTCCGCACCGCCTACCGGGCCACCGGCCTACGCGGCCACCTCGGCCTGCCCGGCGCCGTCGGCGCCCGGAGCTGAGGCCCGGGAGCGCCCGACGGCCCCGGCCGGTCGGACCCGGGCCCCCGCCCGGTCCGGCCGGCTCCGTCGTGCCGCCCGCCGGGGCCGTCAGCCGTGCCCGGCCGGCTGTTCGCGCTGTTCACCCTGCCCGTGCTGTTCGTAGAGGGCCACCAGCACGCCGTGCACCGGTTCGCCGGCCGGGGCCTCGACGGCCTCGTCCACCAGGGCCCGGAGGGTGGCGCCGAGGCGGGCGGCCTGGTCGGCGGTCAGCCGCAGGTGCCGCAGCACCAGCAGGGGTTCCTGCGGAGCCCGGACGCACTCCTCGGCCACCGCCGCGAGCAGGGCGGTGGTCGGTCCGCCGTCCGGGCCGGTCACGGTGATCCGCCGGGCGGTGCGCCGGTAGACGTGCTCGCTGCCGCCGCGCACCTTCCGGGTCTCCACCAGCTGGACCACGCCGGCGTCCTGCAGCACCTTGAGGTGGTGCGCCACGGTGCTCTTGGGGCTGTCCAGCTGCGCCGCCAGCCCGCCGGCCGTGGCGGGCCGACCGCCGAGGGCGAGCAGCAGGCGCTGGCGCAGCGGGTGGGAGAGCGCCTTGTACTGCTGCGGGGTCTCGATGGTGAGCGCGTCGTCCTGGGTCCGGTCCTCCATGGGTAAAGCGTCCAATTTTCTTGACGCTTTCGCAAGCCGCGTGCTCCACTGGCCCCACCTGATTCGATCATCACCAGCAGGGGGCAGCGCATGACGCGGCTTCAGTCGGCCGAGATCACCGAGATCGTCACCGAGGTGAGCCGGCTCACCGGCGGGCTCTACGTCTTCCCCGAGACCGCCGGGCGGATCGCCGGGGTTCTCGACGAGGCGCTGTCCCGGGGCCGCTACCACGGGGCCGAGGACGCCGAGACGCTCGGCCGGCTGGTCACCGAGGACCTCCAGTCGGTCAACGGCGACGGCCATCTGCGGCTGAAGTACCACCCGCGGGCGGTCGCGGTGGAGCAGGAGGACGGCGCCCTGCTCGCCGAGCTGACGCGCTCCGCGGACCTCTCGCTCGGCGGCGTCCCGCGGATCGAGCGCCTGGCGGGCGGGGTCGCGCTGCTGAAGCTCGCGCCGATCCTCTTCCCGCTGGAGATGACCGGGGAGTCGCTCGACGCCGCGCTGACCGTGGTCGCGCGGGCCGAGGCGCTGATCCTGGACCTGCGCGAGTGCGTCGGCGGCCATCCGTACACGACCGCCCACATCTGCGGCCACCTGTTCGACGAGCCGACGCACCTCACCACCCTCCACGACCGCGAGGGCGGCACCGAGCAGCAGTTCTGGAGCCCCGCGCAGGTGCCCGGCCCGCGGTTCGGCGGCAGCAAGCCGCTCTACGTGCTGATCAGCCGGGCGACCTTCTCGGGCGGCGAGGAGCTCGCGTACGACCTCCAGCAGCACGGCCGCGCCGTGGTGGTCGGCGAGGCGTCCGGGGGCGGTGCCAACCCGCGCCGGGGCTTCACCGTCCACCCGCACCTGGAGGTCACCGTCCCGACCGCGCGCGCGGTCAACCCGGTGTCGGGCGGCAACTGGGAGGGCACCGGGGTGATCCCGGACACCGTGACGGACCCGGCGGCGGCCCTGGAGACGGCCCACCGCGCGGCGCTGGCGGAGGTGGCGCGGCTCGGCGGCGGCTCCGCGTCGGCCGAGGAGGCCCGGCGGGTGCTGCGGGAGCCGGCGCCGGAGGGTCCGGCGTCGCCCGACGACCGGCTCTGACGCCCGGCCCCTCCCCCGGTCCGCCCCGGTCCGCCCCGTCGCCGGGGCCGGGGTCGCCCCGGGGCCGGGGTTGCGCCGGTGTCGGTGACGGGCCGTAGATTCGGCGCGACCGAGCACCAGCCGCGCGACTCCCGGACAGGACAGCGAGCCCGATGAACCCCGCGACCCCGATCCCCCCGAGCGACGCGCACGGCGTCGCGCTCACCGAGCGCGCCATCGCCGCCGTCGCCGCCGACCCGCATCGGCCGATCCTGCCCCACGGCCCGTGGGCCGGGCCGTGGCTCACCGGGGAGCCGGAGCCGCTGCCGGCCGGGCCGCCGGACGGGGCGGTCTTCCCGAGCGGGCGTCCGCTGCCGCCGAGCCTGCGCCGCTGGCTGGCCTTCGACGCCGGCCTGCTGCGCCGGTTCGGCTGGCTCGACGGCGACGGCCGCTTCACGCCCCGGTCGCTCGGCGACCTGGCGCGCGACGAGTTCGGCGAGCCGTGGGGCTCCTGCTTCGACACCGTGTCGGAGCGCTTCGACGAGTGCTTCCTGCTCCCGGGCGGCTCGGACTCCCGCCGGGTGCTGGCGACCGGGGCGGGCGACGAGCACGGCGAGTACCCGGTGTTCGCGCTGGACATCGACGACATCCCGTGCGTCGAGCTGATGTACCCGGGGCTGGACGTCTACCTGGCGGACACCTCCGGGGTCATCACCGTCGAACTGGACGGCTACTCCTGCCTGGTCCGGGACCAGGTGTACGCCCGGCGGATGCTCACGCACGCGCAGCGGGTGTTCGGCGGCGCGCTCGCCGAGGAGTGCCTGCCGGACCTCTGAGGCGTCCGGGCACGCCACGACCGGGCCGGGTGGGCGGAGCTGTGCTCCGGCTCACCCAGCCCCTCTGTATACGCCACCGAATATGACGCCTACTCTGCCCGTATACGCCGGCGTACGGACGGGGCCCGCAGGCGGTGCCCCGCACAGGAAAGGCGGTACCGACCGTGCGACTTCCACGCGCTGCCCACACCCGTCAGGCATGGCGCATCCACGCGTTCGCGCCCGACTTCCGGACCGAGGACGTCTGGGCCTTCCGCACTCCCGGCGCCGGGCCGGGCGACCTCGACGTGATGCTCGCCGCCATGCGCGCGGCCGGCGGCGTCGCCCGGCAGTCGCCGGCCAACCGGGCCCTGTTCGCGGTGCGCCGGAAGCTCGGCGCCCTGCTCGGCTGGGACCGGCCGGAGGCGGGCCTGGGCACCCGGGTCCGCTCGCTGCGCGAGCGGCTGCCGCCGGAGCTGGCCGCCACCGTCGACACCGCCGAGCCGGACGGCCTGCCGCTCACCCCGGTCTACCGGCTCCAGGACGAGTACGTGCGCGAGCTGGCGAACGGGACCGTCCACACCCTGATGCACCTCGGCTGGGCACCGGCCCGCGACGGCGGCCACGAACTGCGGATGGCCGTGCTGGTCAAGCCCAACGGCCGGTTCGGCCGGTCCTACCTGAAGCTCATCGCACCGTTTCGGTACCTCATCGTCTACCCGGCGCTGACCCGCCAGTGGGAGCGGGCCTGGCGGGACCGCCGGCTCCTGCTCGCCGGCGGCGCCTCGTGACAGACTTGCCCGCCATGAGCGAGGGCGAGGCCGCACGGGCCGTACCGCTGCTGGTGGTGGACGGGGCGAACGTCGTGGGCTCGGTGCCCGACGGCTGGTGGCGCGACCGGCGGGGCGCCGCGGAGCGGCTGCGCGACGCGCTCGCACCGGTCGCCGGGTACGGACTGGACGCGGCGACGGGCGCGGGCCGGCCCGGGCTGCCGTCGTGGGCGCGGACCGGGCCGCTGGAGGTCGTGCTCGTCGTCGAGGGCGCCGCCCGGGGCGTCACGGCGCGGCCGGAGGTCCGGGTCGAGGCCGCCGGCGGCAGCGGCGACGATCTGATCGTCGGCCTGGTCGCGCAGGCGCTGGCCGCCCGTCCCGGACGCGACTGCCTGGTCGTCACGGCCGACCGCGAACTGCGGGCCCGGGTCACCGCCCTCGGCGCGGCGGTGACGGGACCGCGCGCCGTCCGTCCCGGCTGAGCCCCGGCCCCCGACCAGCCGCCGCCCCGACCAGCCGCCGCCCCGGCCGCTCACAGCCGCGGCGGCGGCGGGCCGTACGGCTCGGCCGTCGCCCCCGGCGGGAACGGGTCACCGGGATCGGCGGCGTCCCGCCCGGAGGCCACCGAGGTGGGCAGCATCACCACCGCGACGATCACCGCCGCGACCGCGAAGGTGCCGAACCCGGCGAGGCTCAGCGGCAGTTCCAGCCGGCTGCCGAGCCGGGTGACCAGCCACAGCTTCAGCAGGTTGCCCGCCGTCGCGACCTCCAGCCCGGCCGCCGACCGCAGCCGCACGCCGAACCCCGGCAGCGACAGCCGGGAGAACTTGAGGCCGAGCACGGCCCCCAGGGCGACCAGGGTGAGCAACTGCCGCCAGCCCGGGCCGTTCGCCTGCGAGGCGCCGTCGAGCAGGGCGACCACCAGGGCGAGGCCGGCGACGGCGAGCAGGTGCCGCGCGACGCCGCGCAGCGCCTGGCCGTCCCCGTCGCGGTCGGCCAGGACGGACCAGAGGTGGCGCACCGTCACGCCGACGAGCACGACCACCACGGCGGCGACCACCGTCGCGCCCGGTCCCGACAGACGGGCGGCGAGCCCGAGCCCGCCGGCCAGGCGCACCGCCAGCCAGAGCGCGGCCGGCTCCGCCGCGAGCAGCAGCGGGACCAGCAGGGCCGCCCCGAGACAGAACGCGCACGAGCGGTCCGCCGGAAAGCGGCGCACCAGCGCGCCCCCGGCGGCGTGCACGGCCACCAGGACCACCGCGGCGCCGAGCACCCCGGCGCACCGGGCCGCGGGCCGGCCGCCCAGGTCGAAGCCCGTCACCACGGCCGCGGCCACGGCGAGGCCCACGGCGGTGGCCACCAGGTCGAGCAGGAGGGCGGCCGGAGCGGCCGCCCCCCGGGATCCGTTCGACATCCGTCCCCCCGGAGTCGGGCGTGTTGGTCCATGGTTCCCCGGCCGCCGGCCCGCGACCCGTCCGACGGAGCGTCATTCCGGCTGACCGAAGCCCCGGCGGGGCGCCGGACGTCGGGGCGCGCCGGGGCGCACAACGGCTCGCCCTAGCACGGAACGGCGCGTGCTCGTGGCACTTTCACCGGGAGTCCGCTCGCATTGGCGAACTGGGCGTGGGCGCCGGTGCGCGGCGGGCGGCGCACGGTAAACCTGAGGCCGACACCGGCCCGGTCGCGGCCCCCGGCCGACCGCCCGTTCCCGTCCCCCCACTCTTCGACCGTTTTGAGGATGCTGAATGCTTGGTGCTGGTTCGTCACCCGGACGCCGGCGCTCCGCCCCCGTGCTCGTCTGGCTCCTGCCCACCCTCGCGACGGCCGCCGTCGCCGCCGTCACGGTGGCCGCGGCCTCCCCCGACGCCCGGACCGGAGTCGCCCTGTGCGCGGTGGTGGGCACCCTGGCGGTGGTCCTGGTCGCCGCCGAGGCCGCCCGCCGGGGCCGGGCGGCGGAGGAGCTGCGGGCCCGGGCGGTCCAGCGCGAGGGCGAGTTGATCCGCCGGCTGACCCGGCAGGAGACCGAGTACATCCGGCTGGCCAAGTCCGTGCTTCCCGCCGCGATGACCAGGCTCTCGATGGGCGAGGGCCTGGAGAACGTCGTCCGCGCGTACACCCTCCAGGACGTCACGGTCGGCGCCGAGTTCCGGGCGGCGCAGCAGACCCTGCTGCGCGCCGTGCTGGAGACCGTCGAGAACGAGGAGGCGATGCGCGAGTCCACCCAGCGTTCCTTCGTCAGCATCGCCCGCCGCGTCCAGGCGATCGTCCACCGGCAGGCCGCCGAACTGCGCAGCATGGAGCACGCGCACGGCACCGACCCCGCCGTCTTCAACGACCTGCTGCTGCTCGACCACGGCAACGCCCTGATCGGCCGCCTCGCCGACAGCATCGCGGTGCTCGGCGGTGCCCGGCCGGGCCGCCAGTGGAACAAGGCGGTGCCGCTGTACAGCGTGCTGCGCGGCGGCATGTCGCGCATCCTCGACTACGAGCGGATCGAACTGCACCCGGTCTCGGACGTGGCCGTCGTCGGCCCGGCCGTGGAGCCGCTCATCCACGCGGTGGCCGAACTCCTGGACAACGCCACCCGCTACTCGCCGCCGCACACCCTGGTGCACCTGACGGCCGTCGAGGTGCAGAGCGGCATCGCGATCGAGATCGAGGACGGCGGTCTCAGCCTCAGCGAGGAGGGCCGCTCCCGCGCGGAGCGGATGCTGGCGGAGGCCCAGGCCGGCATCGACCTCAACGGCCTCGGCGAGACGCCGCGGCTCGGGCTCGCGGTGGTCGGCCGGCTCTGCCAGGCCTACGGCTTCCAGGTCTCGCTGCGCCCCTCGGCCTACGGCGGGGTGCGGGCGGTGCTGGTCTTCCCGCAGGAGCTGATCACCACGGCGCCCGCGACCGGGCGCGCCCACGGCATCGGTGTCACCGGCTCCTCCGGTCCCGAGCTGGTGGACAACCGCCGCTCGCACACCTCCCCGCCACCGCGCCGCCCGTTCTTCGGACCGCCGTCCAGCCCGCCCGGCGGCGCGCGGAACGGGTCGCCGGGTGGCGGGTCGCGGAGCGGCGGTGGCGGGGACGAGGTCCCGGTGGTGACCGAGCGGACCGCCAACGGGCTGCCCAGGCGCCGCCGGCACGCCGCGCCGGCCGTCCGGTTCGGGTCCGGCCAGCCGGCCCGCCCGGCCACCGCCCGGCCCGCCACCGGCCAGGCCGCCCCGATCCCCCCTGCCCACGGCACGCCCGCCCGCGGCCGGCCGGCCGCCGGAAGCGGCGCCGGTGCGCCCGGGACACCGGCCGAGGCGGGACAGGACGCGGTGCAGCCGGGTCTCTGGCTGGCCGCCTTCACCGAGGGCATCAACGGCACCGGCCCGGCCGGCCACACCGACGGCCACGCCAACGGCAACGGCAGCGGCAGCGGCAACGGAGACTCGACGGGGACGCGGAGGGACGAGCGATGACTCAGCCACGGACCAACCTGGACTGGCTGCTCAAGCAGCTCGCGGACGAGGTTCCGCTCGTGCGCAACGTCGTCGTGCTCTCCGCCGACGGCCTGCGGATCGCCCAGTACGGCACCGAGACCGACACCGCCGACCGGCTCGCCGCCGCCTGCGCCGGCCTGCAGAGCCTCGCCGCCGCCGTGGGCCACGAGTTCCCGCACGGCGACGGCCGGATGCGCCTGGTGGTGATCGAGATGGGCGGCGGGTTCTTCTACCTCATGGCGGCCGGCGCCCGCGCCTACCTCGCGGTGCTCGCCGACGAGGGCGTGGACGCCGGGCTGATGGGCCACCGGATGCGCGACCTGGTCGCCCGGATCGGCGAGCACCTCAGTACGCCTCCGCGAAGGGGCGAGCCCGTCGCATGAGCACCACCGGCCGGGACTGGGGCGACGAGGCCCCGGAACGCTTCTACGTGATCACGCGCGGCCAGAGCCTGCCGGCCGGAGGGGCCGTGCTGGACCTGGTCACGCTGATCGTCTCCCGTGCGGAGCCCTCCCCCTCGATGCCGCCGGAACACGCGGCGATCCTGCGCCTGTGCGGATCGCCGCTCTCGGTGGCCGAGATCTCCGCCTACCTGCGGCTGCCCGTCAGCGCGGTCTCCCTGCTGCTGGCGGACCTCCTGGCCGGCGAGCGGGTCGAGGCCCGCGCCTCCGTCCCGGCCGCGCTTCTCCCCGACCGTGCCCTGTTGGAGGCGGTGATGCATGGACTTCAGCGGCTCTGACACGGTGCTCGGTCCGGCGGAAGAGGACCTGCTGCCGGACTCGGCCACCGCGGCCGTCAAGGTGGTGATCGTCGGCGGCTTCGGCGTCGGCAAGACGACCCTGGTCGGCTCGGTGAGCGAGATCCGCCCGCTGACCACCGAGGAGACGATGACCCAGGCCGGGGCGGAGGTCGACGACCTGGCCGGGATCGAGCGGAAGTCCGAGACGACCGTCGCGATGGACTTCGGCCGGATCAGCATCAGCGACGAGCTGGTGCTCTACCTGTTCGGCACGCCGGGGCAGGAGCGGTTCTGGTTCCTCTGGAACGGCCTGTTCGAAGGCGCGCTGGGCGCCGTCGTCCTGGTCGACACCCGCCGGCTGGAGATCAGCTTCGACGTGATCGGACGACTGGAGGACCGCGGCGTGCCGTTCGTCGTCGCCGTCAACGCCTTCCCCGGCTCCCCGGACTGCCCGCACGAGGAGCTGCGGCTCGCCCTGGACCTGCCGCCCGACGTGCCGGTGGTGGCCTGCGACGCCCGGGTCCGGGAGTCCGGGCGGGACGTGCTGCTCGCGCTCATGCACTACCTCTACGACCTCGCGGGGCCGCCGCCGAGCCACTGACCGCCCCCCACCCCCACCCCCACCCGCCGTCCCCCCACCCGCCGACGACCCCCGGAGCCACCGTGACCTCCCCGTTCCGCGACGACCCCGCCCCCGCCCCGCCGTCCGGCTGCCCCGCCCACCGGGCCGGCGACCAGGGCGGCCGGGAGCAGGCCCTGCTCGACGCGCTCGACGACCTCGGCCCCGACGAGCCCGGCCTCGACGAGCTGCCCGTCACGGAACTGCGCCGGCTCCACGGGCCCGCGGCCGAGGCCGACCCGGCGGGCCTGTACGAGCAGCTGCGCGCCGAGTACGGCGAGGTCGCGCCCGTCCTGCTGCACGGCGACCTCCCGGCCTGGCTGGTGCTCGGCCACTCCGCGAACCTCACCGTGATGCGCACGCCCTCGCGCTTCTCCCGGGACTCGCGCCGCTGGACGGCGTTCCAGGAGGGCCGGGTCGCGGCCGACTCCCCGCTGATGCCGGTGATCGGCTGGCAGCCGCTCTGCGTCTTCGCGGACGGCGCCGAGCACCGGCGGCTGCGCGGCGCCGTCACCGACGGCCTGAACGGCACCGACCGGCGCGGGGTGCGCCGCTTCGTCACCCGCTACACCGCCGAGCTGGTCGAGGAGTTCGGGTCGACCGGCCGGGCCGAGCTGGTGAGCCGGTTCGCCGAGCACCTGCCGATGCTGGTGATGACCCAGCTGGTCGGCATGCCCGAGGAGTACGGTCCGCGCCTGGTCGAGGCGGCGCGCGACCTCATGAAGGGCACCGAGACGGCCATCGCCAGCAACGAGCACGTGGTGGCCTCGCTGCGCCGCACCGTCGAGCGCAAGCGCAGCGACCCCGGTCCCGACCTGTGCACCCGGCTGATGCAGCACGAGGCCGGACTCAGCGACGAGGAGGTGCTGGAACACCTGCGGGTCGTCCTGCTGGCGGCGAACGAGACCACCGTCAACCTGATCGCCGACACGCTGAAGATGATCCTCACCGACGAGCGCTTCCGCGCGCACCTGTCGGGCGGTCACATGACCGTGCCGGACGCGCTGGACCAGGTGCTGTGGGACGCCCCGCCGATGTCGCTGGTGGCCGGGCGGTGGGCGACCGGCGACACCGTGCTCGGCGGCCGCCGGATCCGGGCGGGCGACATGCTGCTGCTGGGCCTCGCCGCCGGGAACGTCGACCCGGTGGTCCGGCCCGACCTGGCGAAGCCGCTGCACGGCAACCGCTCCCACCTGTCGTTCGGCAGCGGCCCGCACGAGTGCCCCGGCCAGGACATCGGGCGGGCCATCGCGGAGACCGGGATCGACTGCCTGCTCACCCTGCTGCCGGACCTCCGGCTCGCCGTCCCGGAGTCCGAGCTGACCTGGACCTCGGCCTGGCTGTCGCGCCACCTGGTCGAACTGCCGGTGGAGTTCACGCCACGCCAGCAGCTGCCGGAGGCGGTGGCGGCGGCGGCCGCCGCGGCCGAGGGCGCCGCCGCGCGGCCCGCCGGCCCGGGGGCGGTGGCGCGGGCGGGCCGGGGGGCACGGGGGGGGGCGGCGGAGCCGGGGCGGGAGGCGGGGCGGC
>NZ_JBHYUU010000177.1:12548-16354 GCF_042749955.1 Kitasatospora sp. NPDC059462
CCCACGTGGCCCCAGCGCGCGAGCTGTCCCCCCCCCCCCCCCGGGGGCGGGGGGGGTGGGCGGCGGCGGCCCCGGCGCCGGCGCCCCCCCCCCCGCGGCCCGCCGCCCCGGCGCCGGTGGAGCGGCCGGAACGGGTCGAACGGGTGGGGCCGGCGGAACCGGTGCTGGAGGCGGGGCCGCTGCCCGGGCCGCGGCGCGGCTGGTGGGACACGCTGACCGGGTGGCTGCGGCGCTGACCAGCGTGGCGGGGCGGCCCCGGATAGAGTCGCCCCGATCCCGGCCCACCCCGGCGCCGGCCACCGGAGGTGTCCCCGTGTCCCTGGTACGCGTCCACAACTTCTCCGTCTCGCTCGACGGCTACGGCACGGGCGAGGGCCAGAGCCTGGAGGCCCCGTTCGGCCACGCGGGCGACCGGCTGCACCGCTGGTTCTTCCCCACCCGCACCTTCCACGCCATGCAGGGCAAGGAGGGCGGCGGCACCGGCGTCGACGACGCCATGGCCCGCACCTGGGGCGACGGCATCGGCGCGGAGATCATGGGCCGCAACAAGTTCGGCCCGCAGCGCGGCCCGTGGCAGGACCACGAGTGGAACGGCTGGTGGGGGCCGAACCCGCCGTTCCACACGCCGGTGTTCGTCATGACCCATCACCCCAGGCCGAGCGTCGCGATGGAGGGCGGCACCACCTTCCACTTCGTCGACGGTTCCCCGCAGGAGGCACTCGCCCGGGCCCGGGAGGCGGCCGGCGGCCTGGACGTGCGGATCGGCGGCGGGCCCGCGACCATCCGCGCCTTCCTCGCCGCCGACCTGGTCGACCACCTGCACCTCGCGGTGGTGCCGATCCTGCTCGGCCGCGGCGAGCGGGTCTGGGACGGACTCGAAGGCCTGGAGGAGCGCTTCCGCGTCGAGTCCGTCACCAGCCCGAGCGGCGTCACCCACATGACCTTCACCCGGCCCTGAGCACCGGGCCGCGCCCCCGTCGCCGTCGCCATCGCCGGGGCCGGCGGCCTCAGCGAAGCGGCGCGACGCCGTCGTCGTGGTCGAACAGCGCCTGGAGGTGGTCCTCCGGACGGCTCGTCGGCACTCGTGGCGTCCGACCGGTGCGCCCGATCGGTGCGGCCGGGCTCGCGCCAGGGGACGGCCTGCGGCTCCGGGGCGGCGGCCTGAGTACGTGCACTCACGACCGGCCGCGGGCGGCCCTGGGAGGATGCCCGGATGCCGGTGTGGGTGCTCGGCCCGAGGGTGACGGTGCCGCTCGTGGCGGCCGGGGCGCCGGCCGCCGCGGTGTGGTTCTTCCGGGGCGGCCGGGACGTCGGCCGGGGCGGGTGGTCGCGGCCTGGCCGACGGGCTTCCTGGTCCTTCTCGTCGGGACGGGCGCCGCCCTGCTCCGTCCTCACCTGCCGGTCGCCGCCACCGCGCAGGGCGTGCCGGCCGCCCCCCTCGCGGTGCTGCTCGCGCGGGGAACGGTGGAGTCGCTCCGTCGCCGCGGGGGGCCGCGGCGGCCGGACGGCCGCTGACCGACGGGGCGGGCCGAGGGCCCTCGACGCCCACCGCGGGAGCCGCCGGTGCGCCCCCGTTCGCCCGGGTGCGCCCCGGACGGAGGGCCCGATGAGGTTTACCGCTCCCGCCGGGGTGCCATATCCGAGGCTGCAAGGCCGGATCCGGCGATCGGCCGGACCGGGCCCACCGAGGGAGGGGACACCCGTATGACGGACATCCACCGGTCCGCGTTGCGGTACACCGCCGACATCACCGCGGAGGACATCGACGGCCTGGCCGGGTTCATCGGCCGGCGGATCGTCGTGCTGCGCGAGGGGGCCGGCGTGCCGGGAGGCGAGGAGGAGCGGGTCGGCGCCGCACTGTCGCAGACCGTGGCGGCGCTCACCGTGAGTGCGCAGGAGGTCCTCGCCGCGCTCGCCCGGGTCGCGGAGGCGGCCGCACAGGCCGAACCGGAGAGCGCGGCGGAGGGGGACGCGCAGGCCCGGCCCGTCGGCGACGCGGTCGAGGAGCTGATGGTGCGGCTCAGCACGCTGTGGCGGTACCTGCTGACGGCCGCCGAGGCGTGGAGCCACCTGCCGGACTACGACGTGGCGCGCTGGCGGCTCGACGGCCACCTGGACGCCGCGCACGAGGCGCGGGACCGCTGGCTCGCGGCCGGCGAGGTCTGGTAGGAGGCCGGGCCGGCCCCGCCCGGAGGCGGGCGGAGCCGGCCGTGCGGGGGTCAGCTGTTCCAGGGATTGGCGGCCTGGTCGTTGATGTTCACCCAGAAGCGGACGTTCTTCGGCAGGTTGCCGTTGGCCCAGAAGGTCCAGCCGCCGGTCCACGCGTAGTTGTCGCCGTAGTGCCCGTCGTGGAACTCCGCCTGCCGCCAGGTGCGGCCGAACTGCCCGCGGCAGACGGCGTTGGCCGCCTCGGGGCTGGTCAGCTCTGTCCCCTTCACGGGGCGGCTGATCTCCACCTCGCCCAGGGCCCAGCCGTTGTAGAAGCCGAGGACGATCCCGGGCGGGGCGGGGCGGAAGTCCTGGTTGAGGCAGAGCACCGGCAGCGAGTTCCAGGCCGGGGTGTCGCCGTGGTACGCGTCGCTGGCGGTGCCGCCGGGACCGCCGACCTGGATGGCGAAGCCCGCACCGTAGTTGAGGACCTCCCAGGTCATCCCCGGGTGGTTGGCCGTGGTGGCGGCCTGGGCGGACGGGGCGGCGGTCAGCGGGGCGAGGGCGGCCACGGCGGTCGCGGCCGCGACGGCGGCGAGGCGCTTGAAGCGGTTCATGGGTGGTTCCTCCAGGGAACTCCGGGGCGGGGGTGATCGCAACGCCGTTCCCCTGCGGGGCCGGCACACACCGACCCTCTCAACCGCGCGCACGATTCTGGCATGATCTGGTCATCAGTTCGTCACCAAACGCGACGGTCCGACAGCGGTGTGCAGGACCCTGGGGAGGGGCAGCGCATGGAGTTCGCGATTCTGGGACCGCTGGAAGTCCGGACCGGCGGGGGCGAGCGGGTCCGGCTGGGCGGCGTGCGCCAGGAGCGGCTGCTCGCCGCCCTGCTGCTGAACGCGGGCGGCGCCGTCCCGGTGGCCCGGCTGGTGGACGCGGTCTGGGACGAGCGGCCGCCGGCCACCGCGGACCGTCAGGTCCGCAACCTGGCGGGGCTGCTGCGCCGCGGCTTCCGCAAGGCCGACCCGGCCGGGCCACCCGCGCTGCAGACCGACGGGCGCGGCTACCGGATCCTGCTCGACGGCCACCGGGTGGACGCCCGGGACTTCGCCGACGCGGTGGACCGTTCCCGCCGCACGGCCGCCGCCGGGCAGCCGGCCGCCGCGGCGGCGGACCTGCGCGAGGCCCTCGCGCTCTGGCGCGGGCCGGTGCTCGACGGGCTGGCGGGCCAGGCGGTCGCGGCGGGCGCCGTACCGCTGGAGGAGCTCCGGCTCACCGCCTGGGAGGACTGCCTCGATCTGGAGGCCGCGCTCGGCCGGCACCGGGCGAGCATCCCCGAACTCACCGCGCTGGTCGCCGACCATCCGCTGCGGGAGCGCTTCGTCGGACAGCTGATGCGGGCGCTGCACGCCTCCGGGCGCACGGCCGACGCGCTGAGCGCGCACCGGCGGTTCACCACCCGGCTCGCGGAGGAGCTGGGCCTCGACCCGAGCCCGGAACTGCGGCGGCTGCACCTGGAGCTGCTCACCGCCGGGACGGCCCCGGAGGACCGCCCCCCCCCGGCCCGCGGCGCCGGGCCGGGGGGGCTCGGCCCCGGCGGCGGGGGGGGCGGGGGGCGGGGCGGCGGCGGGGGGATAAAAAAAAAAGAAGCTGGC
>NZ_JBHYUU010000178.1:0-16191 GCF_042749955.1 Kitasatospora sp. NPDC059462
CACCGCTACCGCCGGGTAGTCGCCCCGCCGGCGGTGTGCGGCGCGGGCCGGGGAGGCCGGGCCGGGGGAGGGGGCCGGCCCCGTCCGGCACGGCCCCTCCCCGGCGTCGGCGGGCCGTCAGCGCACGGGCGCCGCCGTCTCCCGCAGCTCGCCCCCGGCCAGGTGCAGCCAGCGGGTGACACCGATCCCGCTCAGGAACCGCTCGTCGTGACTGACCACCACGAAGGCGCCCCGGTAGGCGTTCAGGGCGTTCTCCAGCTGCCCGGTGCTGACCAGGTCCAGGTTGTTGGTCGGCTCGTCCAGGAGCAGCAGGTGCGGGGCCGGCTCCGCGCACAGCACGCAGGCCAGCGTGGCGCGCAGCCGCTCGCCGCCCGACAGCACCCCGACCGGCAGATGGGCGCGGGCACCGCGGAACAGGAAGCGGGCCAGCAGGTTCATCCGCTCGGCCTCCGGGCGCTCCGGGGCGGCCGCGGCGAAGTTCTCGGCGACGCTGCGCTCCGGGTCGAGCAGGTCCAGGCGCTGCGAGAGGTAGGCGATCCGCCCGTCGGCCTGCCGCAACTCCCCGCCCTCCGGTGTGAGGTCACCGGTGAGCAGGCGCAGCAGGGTGCTCTTGCCCGCGCCGTTGGGGCCGGTCAGGGCGATCCGCTCGGGGCCGCGGACGGTCAGGTCGACGCCGGGACCGGCGAAGACCTCCCGCTCGCCGAGCCGCACCCGAAGCCCCTCGCCGAGGAACAGGGTGCGCCCGGCGGGGACCTGGGTGTCCGGCAGGTCCAGCACGATCCGCTGCTCCTCGCGCAGCGCCCGCCCGGCCTCGTCCAGTCGCGCCTTCGCCTCGCCGACCCGCCCGGCGTGCACCTGGCCGGCCCGTCCGGCGGCCTCCTGGGCGCCGCGCTTCATGTTCCCGGCGAAGATCTTCGGCAGGCCCGCGTTCTTGAGGTTGCGGGCGGCGTTGCTCTGCCGCCGGTCGGCCCGCTCCCGGGCCAGCTGCATCTCCCGCTTCTCCCGCTTGAGCTCCTGCTCGGCGTTGCGGACGTTCTTCTCGGCGACCTCCTGCTCGGCCCGCACGGCCTCCTCGTAGGCGGTGAAGTTGCCGCCGAACAGCCGCAGTTCGCCCCGGTCGAGTTCGGCGACGCGCTCCATCCGGTCGAGCAGCGCGCGGTCGTGGCTGACCAGCAGCAGACAGCCGTGGAAGTCCTCCAGGGTGTCGTACAGCCGGTGCCGGGCGTCCAGGTCGAGGTTGTTGGTGGGCTCGTCGAGCAGCAGCACGTCGGGCCGCCTGAGCAACTGGCCGGCCAGACCGAGCGAGACGACCTGACCGCCGCTGAGGGTGTGCAGCGTGCGGTCGAGGGCGAGCGCGCCCAGACCGAGCCGGTCGAGCTGGGCGCGGGTGCGCTCCTCGATGTCCCAGTCGTCACCGATGGTGGTGAAGTGCCGCTCGTCGACGTCCCCGGACTCCACCGCGTCGATGGCCCGGATCACCTCGGCGACGCCCAGCACCTCGGCGACGGTGAGGTCGGCGGTCAGCGGGAGGGTCTGCGGCAGGTACCCGAGGGTGCCGTCGACGGTGACCGACCCGGCGGTGGGCCGCAGGTCCCCGGCGACGAGCCGCAGCAGGGTGCTCTTCCCGCTGCCGTTGGGGGCGACCAGGCCGGTGCGGCCGGGGCCGACGGTGAAGGAGAGGTCCTGGAAGACGGGGGTGTCGTCGGGCCAGGAGAAGGACAGGTTGGAGCAGACGACGGAAGCGCCGGACATGGAGATGACCTCACGGGGTGAAGGCGCCAGGGGCAGGGAAGGACACACCTGTCCCCTGGATGGACAAGGGGGAAGAGGGGACGACAGCCGGGCCGCGGCAGCGGTGCTTCAGCGCACCGGCGAGCGGCCTGTCGGTCCGGGTATCACCCGGAGATGTCGTCGTCCACCACCATGTCCGGTCTCCTCGACGAAGGTTCAACGTTCTCGTCACTCTAGCAGCACGGGTCCCACGCCGCAGGTGAATTGCCCCGGGGGCCGGGCGGCCCGGCCCCCGGAGCCGGCCGGGTCGTCGGACGCCCGCCGTGGCCGGCCGGCGCCGGACCGGCTGTTCGAGCGATGCCCCAGGGGGGTGTCATCGGGACCACCGAGGCCCTCTCGACGCGGCGGGCCGGGCGGCGTCATGCTCGTCCCCGTGCGCGGCTCGTGCCGTGCCGCGCGTCTCCGCACGCCCGACCCGAGGAGCCCCGTGGACCGTCTGGTGCTGGACCCGACCGGCCGTGACCGTGACGCCGAGACCGCCGCGCTGTGCGCGGGCGGACCGGCGACGCCCGTCGACATCCTGGGGGTGAAGGCCTGGGCGGTGGCCGACCCGGACCTGCTGGAGGACCTGCTCAAGGATCCCCGGGTCTCCAAGGACGGCCACCGGCACTGGCCCGGGCTCTCCGAGATCTCCACCACCTGGCCGCTGGCCCTGTGGGTGACCGTGCGCAGCATGTTCACCGCCCACGGCGCGGACCACCGGCGGCTGCGCCGGCTGGTCGGCACCGTCCTGACGGCCCGCCGGATCAACGCGCTGGCCGGCCGCGTCGAGGAGCTGACGGACGCGCTGCTGGACGACCTCGCCGCGATGCCGCCCGGCACCCCGGTGGACCTCCGCGAGCACCTGGCCTACCCGCTGCCGATCCGGGTCATCGGCCGGCTCCTCGGCCTGCCCGGCGAACTGACGGAACGGTTCCGGGCCCACGTGGACGGCGCCTTCGACACCACGCTCTCCCCGGAGGCCTCGGAGGCCAACGCGGCGGCCTTCTACGCGATGGTCGGCGAACTGGTCGCCGCCAAGCGCCGTGCGCCCGGCGACGATCTGACCTCCGCCCTGATCGCCGCCTGCGAGGGCGGGGCCGCCCCGGCGGAGGGGGACGCGGCGGGCGACGGGAACACGGGCGGGGACGCCGGACTGAGCGAGCAGGAGCTGATGGACACCCTGCTGCTGGTCGTCTCGGCGGGCTACGAGACGACCGTGAACCTGATCGACAACGGCATCGCCAACCTCCTCACCAACCCCGGTCAGCTCGCCCTGGTGCGCGCGGGCGAGGTCGGCTGGGAGGACGTGGTCGAGGAGACGCTGCGCCGCGACGCCCCCGTCGCCCACCTGCCGCTGCGCTACGCGGTGGAGGACATCGAGCTGCCGGGCGGGCTCACCGTGCGCCGCGGCGAGGCGATCCTCGCCTCCTACGCCGCCGCCGGCCGCCACCCCTCCCGCCACCAGGACGGCGGCGCCTTCGACGTGACCCGGGCGGACAAGGACCACCTCGCCTTCGGCCACGGCGTGCACTTCTGCCTCGGCGCCCCGCTCGGCCGCCTGGAGGGCAGCACCGCCCTGCGCAAGCTCTTCGAGCGCTTCCCGGACGTCGCCCTCGCCCCGGACGCCGATCTGCGGCCCGTCGAGTCGCTGATCTCCAACGGACACCGCACGCTCCCCGTCCTGCTGCACGGGAGGAAGTAGGTCCGTTCGTCATATCAGGCGCAGGGCCGTGCAGTCGGCCGTGAGCCGGGGGCGGCTCCCCGGGTCGTGAGGGCGCTGCCCGGGCCTCCGGACGGACGGGCGTCCGCGGGGGTTCACGAGCCGGGGAAGAGCCGGCCGAGGTGGTAGTGCAGTACGGCCGTCGCGTCGTCCGCCGTGCGCTGGCCGAGCAGGACGCTCAGGCCGAGGCCGGCCGAGACGGACAGCAGGACGACGGCCTCCCGGGCGGCGTCCAGGCGCGGATCGGCGTCCCCGGCCTGCTGGGCGGCCGTGAGCCGGTCGGCGAGGAACCGCTCCATCTCGCCGGGTGCCGCGAGGAACTGCGGGCCGCCGAGGGCGGGATCGGTGACGGAGAGCACCGCGTACTCGGTGTGCGTCCACCTGGCCGGCCTCTCCTACGGCGGATGGCTCGCCCTCAACCAGGCCGTGCACGCGCCCGAGCGCCTCGCGTCGGTCGCGTCCCTGGACCCGGGCGGGATCGAGAAGGTCCCCGCGCGGTTCTACGTCCACATGGTGGCCGGGCTGTTCGGGATGCTCGCCCCGCGCCCGCTGCGCCCGGCCGTCGGGCGGCTGCTCGCCAACCCCGCGCTCGGCTCGCCGCCCGAGATGATCGCGCCGCTGATGCTGGGCATGCGGAGCTACCGGCCGAACACCCGCCCCCCGGCCCGGCCGTTCACCGACGAGGAGCTGGGCGCGATCCGGCTGCCCGTGCTGGTCCTGATCGGACGCCGCAGCGCGCTGCTGCGGCCCCGCCGGGTGCTGGAGCGGGTCACCGCGCTGATCCCGGACGTGCAGGCCGAGATCGTCCGGCGGGCCGGCCACGGCCTCAACCTGGAGCGTCCCGAGCTGGTCGGCGAACGCCTGCTGCGGTTCTTCGCCGCGCGGCGGGCCGAAGCCGCCCGGAGCGAGTAGCCCGGGGAGAGGAGCGCCTCCCGCGGGCCGGCGGCGTCCGTTCCTCGGCGCCGGGGACGGGCGCGGTCACGAGGCGGGGACCGCCGCGCCGCCCCGTGTGATCCTCCGGAGCGGATCGCACGGGGCGGCGCGAAGGGCGTCGGGGTCCTACTGGCCCATGATGTACTTGACGGTCGGTCCGGCCGTCCAGCCGCCGTCCACCGCCAGCTCGGCGCCGGTGACGTAGGAGGCGTCGTCGGAGAGCAGGAAGACCACGGCGGTGGCGATCTCGGGGGCCTCGCCGACGCGGGCCATCGGGGTGTTGGGGAAGTTGCCCTCGCCGCGCCGGATGCCGACCGAGGCCGTCATCGGCGTGTAGGTCATGCCCGGGTGCACCGAGTTGACCCGGATCCGCTCGGCTCCCAGCTCGACCGCGCCGATCTTGCTGAGGCCGCGCACGGCCCACTTGGACGCGCCGTAGCCGGCCGTCAGCGCCATGCCCATCAGGCCGGCGGCGGAGGAGATGTTGACGATCGAGCCGCCGCCGGCCGCGCGCAGCGCCGGGGTGACGGTCTTGATCCCGATGAACACCCCGGTCAGGTTGACGTCCAGGACCCGGCGGAAGTGCTCGACGCTCTCCTCCACCAGCGGGGTGCCGGTGGAGATGCCCGCGTTGTTGACCAGGCCGTGCACCGCGCCGAACTCCGCCACCGCGAAGTCCACCACCCGCTGCCAGTCCTCCTCGGAGGTCACGTCGTGCACCGTGAACCGGGCCCGCTCGCCGAGTTCGGCGGCGACGGCCTCGCCGTCCTCCGCCAGGACGTCGGTGATCACCACCTGGGCCCCGGCCGCGACGGCCAGCCGGGCGGCCTCGGCGCCGAGACCGCGGGCGCCTCCGGTGATGATGACGGTCTTGCCGGTCAGGTCGTTCATGACGCGCTCCTTCGTGAGGTGGGGCTGGGGGAGGGGGTGGAGAGCACGGCCGCGGAGACCGCCGCCAGGTCGGTGAGGAAGGTCTCCTCGTCCGTCAGCGGCACGGACCCGCCGAGGTACTGCTGCGCGCGGTCGGCGAGCGCCGCGCCGATCAGGGTGAGGACCAGGTCGAGCCGCTCCAGCCGGATCGGCTCCGGCAGGGCGGAGATCCGCTCCTCGGCCAGCTCGATGATCCGCCAGTAGCCGCCGCCGGCCAGGGTGGGGTGCGGGGTCCGGGTGCGGACGCCGCTGTTGCGGCTGATCTGCGCGGAGATCAGCAGGCAGCGGCGGCCCTGTTCGGTGCGCAGCTCGGTGGCCTCGGCGGCGATCAGCGCGCCGAGCAGTGCGGGCAGGTCCGCGTCGGCGAGGGCCGGCAGCCGGGGCGCGAGGGCCCGCTCGGTGCGCTCCTGGCGGGCGGCCATGATGGCGTCGAGCAGTCCCTCGCGGGATCCGAAGTGGTACTGCACGGCCGACGGGTTGCTCTGCCCGGCCTGCCGGACGATGTCCTTGGTCAGCGAGGCCTCCACGCCCCGGGTGGCGAAGAGTTCCTCCGCCGCCCGCAGCAGCCTCTCGCGGGTCTCGTGGCCCGCCGACGTCCTTGCCATGCGGCCAGATTAATACTGGGCATTATTAACGTCAATGAGCGGCCCGGTCGCCCCGGCGCGACCGGAGGCGGTGCGCTGGTGGCCGGTGCGCCGGGAGGCGGTGCGCTCAGCCGCCGGCGCGGGCCGGGAGGACGGCGACGGCCAGCGGGAGACGGCCGACGGGCACGCGGGTGGTGCGGCCGGTGGCGGTGTCGACGACGGTGAGGCCGTCCCAGCCGCCCTCGCGGGTGAAGCCGCCGGAGACGTAGGCGGTCCGGGCGTCGGGGGAGAGGGTGACGGTCTCGTGCGGGCCGTCGAGGGGGACCACGCGCTCGGTGCCGTCGGGGGAGCGGACGGTGAGGGACGGGCCGGCGTCCGTGGCGGGGTCGATCGGCCCGGTGCCCACCACGTAGAGGGTGCCGTCCGGGGCGGTGGCGGCGCCGTGCTGATGGGTGTCGGCGGTCATCGGCTCGACGGTGACGCGGCCGGTGGCGGGGTCGACGACGGCGAGCCGCTCGCCCTCGAAGGGCAGCAGCAGCGCCCCGTCGGACGGCCGGACGGCGGTGTAGTGCGGTTTGAGCCAGGAGCCGAGGCCGCCCTCGGTGCCGTACGGCGCGACCTCGATGCGGCGGGGCCGCCAGGTGGCGGTGGGGACCACGGTGACGTCGAAGGAGTCGTGGTCGGTGACGTACACCTCGCCGCCGTCGGCGGAGACGTCCACGTCGAAGGGGCGGCGGCCGACCGGCACGGCCTCGGTGACCGTGCGGGTCGCGGTGTCGACGACCTCCAGGGCGCCGTTGCCGCCCGGCACGTTGACGCCGACGTAGACCCGGCGGCCGTCCGGGGACAGCGCGAGGCCCATGCCGCCGCCCCGGTACTCGCCGGTGGTCACCGGGCCGGTGCGGGTGCGGTAGGGGATCAGCGCGGTGCGGGTCCGGGTGGCGGTGTCGACGGCGGCCACTCCCTCGGCGGTGGCCACCCACGCGGTGCCGTCGGCCGCGACGGCGAGCCCGTACGGGGCGGTGCCGACCCGGACGGAGCCGAGAGCGGCGCCGCCGGGGCGGGCCGGGTCGACGAAGGTGACGGTGTCCGCGCCGAAGTCGGTCACCAGGAGGGTGGGGGAGGAGGGGTCCGGCGCGGGCGCCGGACCGGCCGTCACCGGCGGCGGTGCGGAGGCGGCCGCGGTGTCGGGGGTGGCCGGGGCCGCCGGGGGTGCGGATGCGGTGGTGGAAACCGCCGGGGGTGCGGGCGTCGTCCCGGCGGCGCAGCCGGCGAGCAGGGCGGCGGCGGCCAGCACGGCCGCGACGGCGGCCGGGGGCGAGGGGCGGTCGGTCATCGCGGGGCTCCTCCGGGGGCGCGGGGCGGATCCGTCCCAGCCTGCGCCCCCGGCGACCGGCGCGGGATCGGCGGCCCGGCCCCTTCGGGCGGCCCGATCGTCGGACCGGCGGGTCATCCGATCGGATGACCCCCGGGGTCCGCCGTCACCAGGAGAGCGGGTAGCGCACCGGGTGTCCGCCGATCCGGCCCGGCAGCAGGCCGATCGCCACCGGCAGGACGGTGGAGAGCGCCAGCAGCGGCAGGAACGGCCAGGCGTGCGGGGACTGGAGGACCACCACCACCGCGCTGGCGACGGCCGGGGAGTGCGAGACGTGGCAGAGCATCATCGCGCCCAGCGCGAGTCCGGCGGCGATCGCCGCGCCCCAGGCGGTGCTGCCGGTGACGGCGAGCGTCGCGTAGCCGATCGCACCGGCCAGCAGGTGACCGCCGATCAGATTGCGGGGCTGGGAGATCGGCAGCCCGGGCGCGCCGTGGACCAGGGCCGCGCTGGCGGCGACCGGCGGGATCAGCAGCGGTTGGTGGACCAGCACCCCGATGCCGGCCAGCAGGAGCAGTGCCCCGATGGCGAAGACGGACGCCCGCAGGGCGTGCAGCGGATGCGGCCGGGGGGCCTCGGCGGTGGGCGGCGTGGTCATGCGGGTGCGGCTCCGGGTGGGGAACGGGGGACCCGGGGATGATAAACAGACTGTTGTAAGAAAAGGTGGGATGTTTCGCCAGTTGGACGATTGTCAGACACTCCGTGGACGGACCGCTGTCCGTGGCGGCGGCGGAACGACCCCAGCGACCATGCCCGCAGAGAGGGTTGACCCCCGATGGCCGGAACCGCCGCCACCGTCTTCCGCAACGTCCGCCCGTATGGCGCCGAACGGCCCGTCGACCTGTTCGCCGTCGACGGCGTGCTGGCCGAACGCCTGCCGGACGGCGCCGAGCCGGTCGTCGTGGAGGGCGGGGGCCGGATCGCGCTGCCCACGCTGGTGGACGCGCACATCCACCCGGACAAGACCGCCTGGGGCGAGCCCTGGTACAGCCGCCGCCCGGCCGCCTCGCTGCCCGAGTACGTCGAGGGCGACGTCGACCTCCACCACCACCTGGCCACCCCGCTCGCCGAACGCGCCCACCGGCTGCTGGCCCACGCCGTGGCCTCCGGCACCCGGGCCGTGCGCGCGCACGTCGACGTCGCCCCCGCCTACGGACTCGCCGGGGTGACCGGACTGGCCGAGGCCCGCGAGCGGCTGGCCGGGGCGCTCGACGTCCAGCTGGTCGCCTTCCCCCAGCACGGCGTCCGCCGCACGCCGGGCGCGGGCGAACTGCTCGCCGAGGCGGCGGCGAGCGGGCTGATCGACGCGGTCGGCGGCATCGACCCGGCGGGCTTCGACGGCGGGCCCGACGGCGAGGGCCCCGCCCAGCTGGACCTCGTCTTCGGCCTGGCCGAACGCCACGGCCTGCGGCTGGACGTCCACCTGCACGACGTCGGCGCGCGGGGCCTGGACCCGCTGCGCGACATCGTCGCGCGGACCAGGGCCGCCGGCCTGGCCGGCCGGGTCGTGGTCAGCCACGCCTTCTGCGTGCCGGAGATCTCCGGGGACCGGCTCGCCGCACTCGCCGACGAGCTGGCCGAGGCCGGAGTCGGCCTCACCACCGTCGCCCCCTCGGCCCACCAGGTGCTGCCGTTCCGCGAGCTCCAGGCGCGCGGCGTGCGCGTCGGGCTCGGCTCGGACGGCGTGCGCGACTCCTGGAGCCCCTACGGCAACGCCGACATGCTGCACCGCGCCCACCTGCTCGGCTGGACCACCGACGCCCGCACCGACCAGGAGCTGGCCGACTGCTTCGCGCTCGCCGCCGACGGCGGCGCCGACCTGCTCGACCTGCCGCGCGTCACCCTGCGGCCCGGCTCCCCGGCCGACTTCATGCTGGTCGCCGGGGAGTGCCTGCCGCAGGTGGTCGTGGATCTCCCGGCGCGCGAGCTCGTGGTGCGCGGCGGGCGCGTGGTCGCCCGGGACGGCCGCCACCTCGGCTGACGGCCCGCCGCTCCCCGGCGGCCCCGCCCGCCGGCGGTGGCCCCGGGGTGGCGAAGGCGGCGACCGTGGCGCGTCCGGACCTGACCGGCGCGAACGGCCCGCCCTCACTCCACCCCGGCGCGCCTGCGTGCGCGTGGCGCGTTCCCGAACGGTCGCAGTGGGTAGCCGTTCGCATACACTGGGCGACCCGAAAAGGGGGGTTCTGGCCAGGGAGCGGCGATGCCGGAACACGAACAGCTGGGCCCGCGCGCCGAGCCCGGGGGGCCTGCCGAAGCCACCGGAGCCGCCGAAGCCCCCGGAGCCTCCGGAGCCTCCGGAGCCTCCGACCTCACCGAAGACCCCGGACCGGCCGGACGTCCGGCGCGCCCCGGCAAGGTGCCGCTCCAGACCCGCGCGCCCCGCCCGCCCGCGGACGTGGACGGCCCGGCCGTCACCGGCGTCGGCGCGACCTCCTGGCCCGACCGGATGCTGCCGCTGCTCCGCACGCCCACCGCCGCCCGCCCGCTGCTCCCGGAGCCGCTCGGCGCGCACCGGCCGGGACCGGCCGAGGTGGCGGCGGTGCTGGACCTCGCCCTCCTGGTGGGGGAACTGCTCCTGGCGAGCGGCGAGGCGGCGGAGGACGTCGAGGCGGCGATGCTCGCGGTGGCGCGCGCCTACGGCGTCCACCCGTGCGATCCGCAGGTCACCTTCACCCGGGTCGCCGTCTCCTACCGTCCGGGCCCGGCCGAGCCGTCGCTGACGGCGGAGCGGTCGGTGCGCCGGCCCGCCGGGGACTACGCCCGGCTGGCGGTGCTCTTCCGGCTGGTCACCAGGATCTCGGCGGGCGGGATCGACGTCGACCAGGCCCACCGCCGGCTCGCGGCCGGGCTGCGGACCGGCCACCGCTACCCGGGGTGGCTGGTCGCGCTGTCCTGCGGCCTGCTCGCCGGGGCGGCCACGGTGCTGGTCGGCGGCCGCACCGACGCCCGGGCCGGACTGGTGTTCACCAGCGCCTTCGTCGCGGCCTCGGTGGGCGACCGGCTCGCCGCCCTGGTGGCGCGCCACGACCTCCCGGAGTTCTACCAGTTCGTCCTGGCCGCGACCCCGGCCGCGCTGATCGGCATCCTGCTCTCCTTCAACGGCCTCCACCTGCGCGGCTCGGCGGTGATCACCGGCGGCCTGTACGCGCTGCTCCCCGGCTGGCGCCTGGTCGCCGCGGCGCAGGAGGGGCTCGCGGGCTTCTACCTCACCGCCGCCGCCCGGATGCTCGAAGCGCTGTTCCTGATGGCCGGCGTGGTGATCGGGGTGACGGCCGTGCTCTACGTGGGCATCAACCACGGTGCGGACCTGGCCGCCCGGGACCTCCCGGTCGGCGCGTCGAACCCGCCGCTCCAGCTCACGGCGGCCGTCCTGGTCACCCTGGCCTTCGCGGTGATGCTGAACACCGAGCCGGGGGCGCTGCCCGCCGTGATGCTGAACAGCACGGCGGGCTGGACGACGTACGGGGTGCTGGTCGGCGCGGGCCAGCAGCCGATTGCGGCCGCCGTCCTGGCCGCGGGGCTGGTCGGCCTGGCCGGCCAGGTGATGGCCCGCCACCGCGGAAGCTCCGCGCTCCCGCACGTGACGGCGGCGCTCGGGCCGCTGCTGCCCGGCTCGCTGCTCTACTTCGCCCTGCTCGCCTTCGTCCGCGGCGACGCCGAGGCGGGCCTGCGGGGCATGGCCCAGGCCAGTGCCATGGCCATGGCGCTCGCCATCGGCGTCAACCTCGGCCGCGAGGCCGCCCGCCTCCTGCTCCCGGCCCGCCCCCGGACCCCGGCCGGCACCCGCCCCGGGGCCGCCGCCGGCAGGACCCCGGTCCGGGCCCCGCTCCCGCTCCCGCCCCTGCGCCCCCGGGCCCGGCGGGGCCGTCACCGCCGCTGAGCGCCGCGCCCGGGCCGGACTCCCGCCGCTACTGTCCGGATCCGTCGGGTGCGCAATCTGCGACTTGAAAAATTCTTCATGTTCATACATGCTGGCGAGCCGTCGGGCCGGAAACGAAGCAGCGGAGCCCGGCGAACCGGTGAGCCAGCGAAACGAGGGAGGCGGAGTGACCATCGCCGCCGCCGCCCTCGGCCGGATCCGCGCCGTGCTGCCGAACCGCGGGACCCTCGCCACGATGGGGCGCTCGCCCCGCAAGGACCTGCTCGCCGGGTTGACGGTCGCGATCGTCGCCCTGCCGCTGGCCCTCGGGTTCGGCATCTCCTCCGGCGCCGGTGCCGGGGCCGGGCTCGCCACCGCCGTCGTCGCCGGAGCGCTCGCCGCCGTCTTCGGCGGCTCCGACCTCCAGGTCTCGGGGCCGACCGGCGCGATGACCGTCGTCCTCGTGCCGATCGTGGCCCGCTACGGGACCCCCGGGGTGCTGACCGTCGGGCTGCTCGCCGGGGTGATCCTCGTCGGGCTCGCGCTGGCCCGGGCCGGCCGGTGGATGGCCTACGTCCCGGTGCCGGTGGTGGAGGGCTTCACCCTCGGGATCGCCGGAGTCATCGCCCTCCAGCAGGTGCCCGGCGCGCTCGGGGTGAGCAAGGCGGACGGTGACGGCCCCCTCGCGGTCGCCGCCGCCGCGGTGCGGACGTTCGCCGCCGAACCCCACTGGGCGGCGCTCGGCGTGGCCCTCGCGGTGGCCGCGGTGATGCTGATCGGCGCGCGGGTGCGGCCCGCGGTGCCGTTCTCGCTGGTCGCCGTCGTCGCCGCGACCGTCACCACCGCGGTGGCCGGTCTGCCGGTCGCCACCATCGGCCACCTGCCCGCCGGGCTGCGTGCCCTCGCTCGGCTTCCTCGACCCGTCGGCCGTCCCCGCCCTGCTGCCCCCGGCGCTCGCCGTCGCCGCGCTGGCCGCCCTGGAGTCCCTGATGTCCGCGACCGCCGCGGACGCCATGAGCGTCTCGGAGCGGCACGACAGCGACCGCGAGCTGTTCGGCCAGGGCCTGGCCAACCTGGCCGCTCCGCTGTTCGGCGGCGTCGCCGCCACCGGCGCGATCGCCCGCACCGCCGTCAACGTCCGCTCCGGCGCCGTGTCGCGCCTCGCCGCGCTCGTCCACGCCGCCGTCCTGGCGGTGATCGTCTTCGCCGCGGCCCCGCTGGTCGCCGGGATCCCGCTCGCGGCGCTCGCCGGAGTGCTGCTGGCCACCGCCGTGCGGATGGTCGAGGTGGGCTCCCTGCGGGCGATCGCCCGGACCGGGCGCGGGGAGGCCGCCGTGCTGCTGCTCACCGCCGCCGCCACGCTGGCCCTCGACCTGGTCACCGCGGTCGTGGTCGGCCTGCTCGTCTCGGGCGTGCTGGCCCTGGCCGCGGTCGCGCGGGCGGCCCGGGTGGAACAGGTGCCGCTGCACGCCGACCTGCCGCCGGCCGACCACCACGACGAGGAACAGGCCCTGCTCGCCGAGCACATCGTCGCCTACCGGATCGACGGGCCGCTGCTGTTCGCGGCCGCGCACCGGTTCCTGCTGGAGCTCACCGAGTGCGCCGAGGTCGATGTCGTCATCCTGCGGATGTCCCGGGTCAGCGCGGTCGACGCCAGTGGTGCCACCGTCCTCGGCGACGCGATGGCCCGGCTGCGGCGGCGCGGCACGGTCGTCCTGGTCTCCGGACTGCGGGACGAGCACCACCGCCCGTTCGACGCCCTCGGCACCTTCGACGAACTGCGCGCCGCCGGCCACGTCTTCGCGACCACCCCCGAGGCGATCGCCCACGCCCGCACCCACCTGCGGGCCCGCGGCGCCGTCGGCGGGTCGTCGACCCCGGCCCTCCCCACCTGCCATCCTTCATCCCGTTGACCACCATCCGAACGACTGGACAGCCTGAATCACATGAGCGACAACCTCCCCGCCTGCCCGCAGTGCTCCGGCGAGTACACCTACGAGATGGACGCCCTCATGGTCTGCCCGGAGTGCGGCCACGAGTGGGACCCCGCCGCCGGTGACGGCGGGGCGGCGTCCGGCGAGCGGGTGATCAAGGACTCGGTCGGCAACGTGCTGGCCGACGGCGACACCGTGACGGTCGTCAAGGCGCTCAAGGTCAAGGGCAGCGCCTCCGGCATCAAGGCCGGGACCAAGGTGCGCAACATCCGCCTGGTCGACGGTGTCGACGGCCATGACATCGACTGCCGCATCGAGGGCTTCGGCGCCATGCAGCTCAAGTCCAGCGTGGTCAAGAAGGCCTGAACCGGCTCCGGCCCCGGCCCCGGCCCCGGCTCCGGCCCGGCGGCCGGTGGCGGCCGGTGGCGGCAGGTCAGCAGCGGTCGGCCGGGAACCTGGCGGTGACCGGCCCGCCGGGCCGGGTCCGCTCCAGCCACACCGGCCGGCTGCCCAGTTCGGCGACCGGTGGCGTGACGTACAGCAGCCCCGGCTCCTCGCCGGGCTCGGCGGTGTCGTAGGCCCCGGCCACCACCAGCCGCAGCGCCAGGCACACCGCCCAACCGGGGTCGGCCGCCGTGCCCGCCGGGTCGAGGCGGGCGGCCAGGGCGAGCAGCGCCTCGCGCAGGGCGCCGGAGAGCCGGGCGACGGGCGCGCCGTCGAGGGCGGGGTGCCCGCTGCCGTCCCGGTGGGCGTGTGCGGTGCTGTCGGCCGGTGGTGTGGTGCTCACAGGAGTCATGCCGAGGACGCTAGGGGAGACGTGCGACATCGCCGCCTGGCACGGCGTCAGCCGCCGTCCGCCGCCGCCCCGGTCCGTGCGCGGTCGAGCACCCGAAGCCGCAGCCGCTGCGGGCGCAGGACCGTGGTCAGCCGCACCGGCCGGTCGTCCCCGCGCCGGCCCGGCACCGCGACGGGCTGCCAGCGGGCGAGCACGGTGGCCAGCGCGATCGCGGCCTCGGCGCGGGCGTAGTCGGCGCCGAGGCACTGCCGGGGGCCGTTGGCGAAGCCGGCGAACCCCCAGCGTGGCAGCGCGGCGGCCCGCTCGGGCAGCCAGCGGTCGGGGTCGAAACGGGCCGGGTCGGGGAAGATCCGCGGATTGTGGTGGGCGACGTACGGGCTGAGCAGCACCTGGCTGCCGCGCGGCAGGGCGCGCCCGCCGAGCTCGGTCTCCCGGGTGCAGGTGCGCAGCAGCACCCAGCCGGGCGGGCGGAGCCGCAGGGCCTCGGTCAGCGCCCGGGCGGTGCGCGGGAGCCCGGGCAGGTCGTCCCACCCGGCGGCCCGGCCGTCCGGCAGCACCGCGTCCACCTCCGCCTGCACGGCGGCCAGCTCGGCCGGATGGGCGGTCAGCAGGCGCAGCGTCCAGGAGAGTTGGGAGGCGGTGGTCTCGGTGCCGGCCAGCAGCATGGCGACCACCTGGTCGTGCAGTTCGGCGTCGGAGAGCGTCGAGCCGTCCTCGTCCCGGGCGGCGACGAGCCCGGCCAGCAGGTCGGTGCGGCCCGGGCCGTGCGCCCGGTGGTCGTGCACCAGCTCGGCGACGGTCCGCCGCAGGGTGCGCACCGCCGTCCGGTGGCCGGGGCCGGCGGGCAGCATCCAGAGCTTGCGCAGCGCACCGGCGAACGCCGTCTCGAAGGCGTGCTGCAGCCGCTCGGCCAGCGCGTCCGGCACCTCGGTGCCGAGCAGGGTGCGCGTCACCACCCGCAGGGTGAAGCGGTAGCAGGCGGGGAAGACGTCCACCACCTCGCCGTGGTGCCAGGAGCGGGCCAGCGCGTCGGCCTCCCGGCTCATCACGGCGGCGTGGGCGGCCAGCCGGTCGGGCCGGAACTCCGGTTGCAGCATGCGGCGCTGGCGCCGGTGGTCGGCGTGGGCGCAGGTCGCCAGCCCGTTGCCGAGGATCTCCCGGAACCGCCCGTAGATCGGCCCGCCCTTGTCGAAGGTGCGGTCGTCGGCGTACACCTGCCGCACCAGCTCGGGGTGGCAGGGGGCCAAAAGCCGGTGCGGTCCCAGCCGGATCTCCACCAGGTCGCCGTAGCGGTGCACCTGCCCGAGGAAGCGGGCCGGATCCCGGGCCAGCGCGGGCAGGTGTCCGAGCACCGGCACCGCCCCGGGCGGCTTCCCGTGCACGAAGGTCGTGGTCGCGGCACCCCGCGCTGACGAGGACACAGCAGCAGGCTAGGCGCACCCGTGCACGGCGGACAACCGGCGCGCACCGGTGCGGCGCACGCTCGGCCGAACGGGGGATTCGCGCCGTCGGACCGTCCATTCACGATCCGTGTACGGATCGGCCCCGGGGTGGCCGGGTGAAGCGGAACCACCATTTCCGACCTGCCGGAACCCGAATTTCACCGGGCCTTTCCAGGTCTTCCCGGATCGTCTCCGGGCTCCGGTCGGGAGCCCGGAAAGGGCTTGGTTCTTCGCATGCGATCGGTGATAGCTTCCGGCTTGTCCCGATTCCCGTACGAGGGAGCAAAGACCATGGCATCGCACAGGCTCACCAAGGCGCTGGTGGGGATTCTCACGGCCGCCACCCTCGGCCTCGGCACCCTCGCCGGGGCCACCGCGGCCACCGCCGCCGCGCCCGCCCAGCAGGCCCCCGCCCGCACGGCCGGCCTGCGGGCCGTCAACAACCTCGGTCTCAACACCGCCGAGGGCAAGAGTGTCCAGTGCTACGTCCGCACCGCCGGGTACGACCCGGGCACGATCGACGGCCAGCTCGGCACCAACAGCTGGAAGGCCTGGCAGAGCTACCTCAACGACCAGGGCTACAACGCCGGAACGGTGGACGGCGCGGTCGGCCCCAACACCATCCGCGCCCTCCAGCGCTTCCTGACCGACCTCGGTTACGACACCGGCGGCATCGACGGCATCGCCGGATCGAAGACCAAGGCCGCCTGGAAGGCGTTCGCCGACCTCGGGTGGTGCTGACCGCGCCGCCGCCCCACCGAGAGCCGTCGACAGAGCGGCGCGGGCCCGCCCCCCCCCCCCCCCACGGGGGCCGCCGCGGCCGCGCCCCCCCCCCCACAGCGCGC
>NZ_JBHYUU010000179.1:0-16080 GCF_042749955.1 Kitasatospora sp. NPDC059462
GCGGCCACCGGCGGCGAGGTCAAGCCCGCCGTCCTCGTCGTCCGCGGGGGGGTGGCCGCCCCGGCCGCCGCCCGGCTGCTCGCCGCGGCGGGCGGCCGGCTGCGCGAGGCGCTGGAGCTGGCCCGCGGCGGCGTCAGCCGAGACTGACGCCGCTGCGGTCGACCACCTCGCCGAAGCGGGGCAGCGAGAGGGCGACGGAGGCCCGGTGCTCCTCCTCGGTCAGGGCCGTCATGGCCTCCTCGACGAACACCAGCCGGTAGCCGTGGTCGGCGGCCGCGCGGGCGGTGGACTCGACGCCGAGGTTGGTGGCGATGCCGCCGAACACCAGGGTGTCGACGCCGCGCTCCCGGAGCAGTTCGTGCAGGCCGGTGCCGTGGAAGCCGCCGATGGTGCGCTTGACGACGGTCTCGTCGGCCAGTTCGGCGACCTCGGGGAGCAGGTCGCTGCCCGGCGGCTGCTCGGCCACGCCGGGGCGTTCGACCCGGATCGCGATCACGGGCGCGCCGGCCGCCCGGAACGCCGTGGCGAGGTCGAGCGCGGCGGCGACCGCCTCGTCGCCGGGGCGCGGGGCGAGCGGCAGGGCGGCGATCCGCTCCATGAGGTCGACGAGGACGAGGGCGGTGCGGGCGGGGTCGAGGGTGCGCATGGTCGGTCACCGTAGTGGACCGGCCGCGGCCGCGTCCCCGGTATTCCCGGCCTCGCGGGCGATCTCGGCCCGGAAGCCCTCGATCAGCACCCGCAGGCCGTACTCGAAGTCGGCGTCGTGGTCGGTCATCCGCAGCACGTCGGCCGCCTCCCGCAGCAGCGGCAGGTTCTGCAGCGCCTCGTCGGGGAAGGGCGCGCCGTCGCGCCGTTCGGCGTCCTGGCGCCAGGCCTGCTCCTCGGTGACCCAGCCCATCAGGTAGCGGTCGACGGTGAGCAGCAGCCGCAGGGCGGTGCGCGGGCGCAGGCCCGCCCCGCACAGTGCGCGCAGCTGGGCCTCGACGGCGGGCAGTTCGCCGGCCGTGGGCAGGGTGCCGGCGTGCACCCGGGCGCCGTCGCGGTGGGCGAGCAGGGCGCCGCGCTTGGCCCGGGCGTCGGCGGCGAGCCAGTCGGGCCAGTGCTCGGGGCCGGGTTCGCGGTCGTGCGGCAGGGCCTCGGCCAGCATCGCCTCCGCCATCAGGTCGAGCAGTTCGCGCTTGCTCCTGACGTGCCAGTACAGGGCCGGGGACTGCACGCCGAGCTCGCGGGCGAGGCGGCGGGTGGTGAGCCCGTCGATGCCGACCTCGTCGAGCAGCCGCAGCGCGGTGCGCACGACCTCGTCCCGTGTCAGCGCCATGGTGTTCCGCCCTTCCGGCGCCCTCCGGCGCCCGTGCCGGCCGCCCGGTTATTCGCTTGGCAGCCCACTTTATCGCTGCTAAGTTCCGGACCGGCTTTATCGGTGATAAGGACGGCGGAGCCGCGCCGCCGCACCCCCGGAAGGGACCGACACACCCATGACGACCCCCGAAACGGGCCCGCGCCGCCCGTGGTCCCGGCTGCTGCCGAACACCGCCCCCTGGCGGTCCTCCGCGGACTTCCGCCTGGTCTGGACGTCCGGCGCGGTCACCATGCTGGGCTCGGTGTTCACCCTCACCGCGATCCCGCTGCAGATCGCCGACGCCACCGGCTCGCCGCTCGCGGTGGGCGCGGTCGGCGCGGTGGAACTGGTGCCGACGGTGCTGTTCGGCCTGTACGGCGGGGTGCTCGCCGACCGCCTCGACCGCCGCACGGTGGCCCTGGCCACGGAGGCCGCGCTCGCCGTGCTCAGCGCGCTGCTGCTGCTCAACGCGCTGACCGGTGCCCCCGCGCTCTGGCCGCTCTACGCGGCGGCCGGCTGCGCCGCCGCGCTCCAGGGGATCCAGCAGCCCTCGCTGGAGGCGATGGTCCCCCGGCTGGTGCCGCACGACCAGCTGCTCGCGGCCGGCGCGCTGCTCTCGCTGCGCTGGACCGTGGTCGGCCTGGCCGCGCCCGCCGCCGCGGGGCTGGTGATCGCCACCGCCGGGGTGCGCACCGCCTACCTCCTCGACCTGGCCACCTTCCTGGTCTCGCTCGCCCTGCTCGCCCGGCTCCGCCCGCTGCGCCCGGCCCGGGAGGAGACGGCGCCCGCGCTGCGCGAGTTCACCGAGGGCGCCCGGTACGTGGCGCGCCGGCCGGACCTGGTCGGCACCTACCTGGCCGACCTCGCCGCGACCGCCTTCGCCCTGCCGACCGCGCTCTTCCCCTTCCTCGCCGACGACCTGGACGCCCGCTGGGCGCTCGGCCTGCTCTACTCGGCCTCGGCGGCGGGCGGGCTGCTCGCCGCCGCGACCAGCGGGTGGACCACACGGGTGCACCGGCACGGGCGGTTCGTCCTGCTGTCCTGCGCGGCGGTCGGCGCGGCCACGGCGGCGGCCGCGGCGGGCTCCGGCGTGGGGGCGGTGCTGCTCTGCCTGGCCGTGGCCGGCGCCGCGCACTGGGTGGGCGACACCTTCCGGGGCGCGATCTGGAACCGGTCCGTCCCGGACGCGCTGCGCGGCCGCGCCGCCGGGCTGGAGCTGCTGACCGGCACCTGCGGTCCGGCCCTCGGCGACCTGCGGGCGGGTGGTCTGGCGGCCCGCCAGGGCGTCCGGGCCGCGCTGCGCACCGGCGGCCTCGCCTGCCTGGTGAGCGGCGGGGTGCTGGCCGCCGCACTGCCGGCCCTGTGGCGGTACGACGACCGCACCGATCCGCACGTCGCGGAGGTCCGGGCGGCCCGGACCGGGGAGGCCGGCCCGGCCTGACCGACGGGCCCTCCCCCGCCGGTCAGGGCCGGGCGAGGCGCCCGTAGAGGGCGGCGATCCCGCCCTCGTCGGCGATCAGCGGCAGCGTGTCGAAGAACAGCTCCCAGGTGCCCCCGGGGCCGAAGCGCTCGACGATGCCGAAGGACACCTCGGTGCCCTTCCCGGTCACCGGGTCCCTGCTCCACGCGGGGACGGCCGTGCCGTGCCACTCCACGTAGGCCATGCTCCGGCCGAAGGCCACCTGCCCCGACTCGAAGCGGAGGTCGGCCTGCTCGAAGAGGCGCCGCAGGTAGGAACCCTTGCCCTCGGCGGTGGCCAGCGGCGCCGCCAGGCCGGGGCCGCCGAGGCGCGCCCCGCCCGCCCGGCCGGCCAGGGCGGCGACGTCCTCGCCGTTCCAGGCGGCCAGCCGGGCGCCGATCTCCGCGGCGCGGAACGGCTCGGGGCCGCGCCGGTCGGCGGGCGGGGCGGGGACGCCGGCCGGATCGGCGATGCCGTCGAAGAGCGGCCGCAGTTCGGGGGCGACCGGCGCGAACAGCGCGTGGCGGTCGTAGTAGCGGCGGGCCTGGACGGTCCGGCCGTCGTCGGCCAGCACGTTCCGGGCGATCTGCGGGAAGGCGACCGGCCGGCCCTTGACGGTGGCCTCGTTCCACTGGCCGAACATCACCACCGCGCCGTCGGCGACCACCTCGGTGCCCCGGTAGCGGAAGTCCGGGACGAGGCCGAGCGAGCGGGTGATCGAGGTGCCGATCGCGGGCAGCCCGCGCTGCGGGGCGCCGCCGGCCTCCCAGAGGGTCGCCTCGGGGTCGAAGATCGCCTGGTAGAGGCGGACCCGGGGGTGGTCGAGGTCGCCGGGCGCGGGCGGGGTTCCGGTCGGGGCCTCGCCGAAGGCGATCTGGCGCCGGAGGAAGGCGCAGGCGTTCGGGGTGAGCCGGCCCTCCAGCCGCTCCAGCCGGTCCTGGACGCCGTCGCACTCGGCGAGCCCGCCGGACGCGTCGCCGTGCGCCGCACCGGCCCCGGCGGCGGGCCCGGTCGCGGTGGTGACCGCACCGGACGCCACCGCACCGGACGCCACCGCCGCGAACGCCACCGCGGCGGCCGTCGCCGAAGCCGTCGCGGCCGCGGACAGCGCGGTGCGGGCGCCGCGCCCCGGTCGGTGGGTGAGCCGGCCGATCACCGTCATGTCGATCCCCTTCCGTGGACACCGCGCCGGGTCGGAGGGCGTCTCCGACCGGCGGTGATCACCCTGCCGGACCGGGTTCGGGGGGTCGATTACCTCGGAGGTCATGCGCGCACCGCCGGGCGGCGGCGCCGCGCGGAGGCCGAGCGGGCGGTCAGACCTCCTGGGCCTCCAGCCAGTGCAGCAGGACGGTGCGCTCGGTGTCGGTGCCGGCCGGGCTCGCCGGGTCGAGCGCCCAGTGCCGGATCCGGCGCACGGTCTCCGCGTCGAGATCGAGGTAGAGGCGCCAGTGCGCCTGGGGGTGGCAGTCGGCCTCGCGGGGTTCGCCGCACTCCTGGCAGTGGGTGAAGAAGGCGTCGACCAGTCGGTGCACGATCGTGTCGGCGGGCATGGGCGGCGGGGGTCCTCACTGGTTCGGCAACCGGGGTTCACTGGTGCCCGCCGCTGCCCGTGGCTCGTGGTGCGGCGGATTTGTATGTCCAGGGTGCGGAACCCGGTGGGGCGAACGGCAGGGACCAATGTCACCTCCCGGAATCCCGGCCGGAGCGGGTCGGAGCCCGGTCCCCGTGGGGGTGGGGACCGGGCGGTCGGTGGGGCGGCGGGCGGCCCGGGGGGCAGCCAGGTCAGCCCCGGCCGGCGGACTTCTGGGTGCGCCGGGAGACCGAGTCCAGCACCACGGCGGCCAGCAGCACCGCGCCGGTGATCATGTACTGGATGGCCTGGGCGGCGTGCACCATGTCCAGCCCGGTGGTGATCGACTGGATCACCAGCATGCCGAGCAGCGCCGACCAGGTGCTGCCACGGCCGCCGAACAGGCTGGTCCCGCCGATGACGGCGGCGGCGATGGCGCTCATCAGCACGTTGCCGCCGCCGAGCAGCTTGTCCGCCGAGCCCTGCTGCGAGGCGATGAACAGCCCGCCGAGGCCCGCCAGCGTGGCGGAGACCGTGAACACCGCGATCCGCACCCGGGCCACGTCGATGCCGGCCCGGCGGGCGGCCTCGATGCCGCCGCCGACCGCGAAGACCTGCCGGCCCCAGGGGGTGCGGCGCAGCACGAAGTCGGTCAGCACGACCACCCCGAGCAGCACCACCAGCGGCAGCGGCAGGCCGCTGTCCTGGTTGAGCGTCCAGGCGCCGGCCGGCGCGACCACGGCCAGCGCACCGGTGCGCAGCGCGATCCCGCCGGGCGGCCGGGCGGGCAGGCCGGCGGCGGTGCGCCGGCGGGCGGTGAGCAGTTGGGCGGCGAGGTAGCCGCCGACGGAGAGGACGGCGAGCAGCCAGGCGAAGGCGATGTCGCCGTCGCCGAGGAAGTGGTTGTCGAGGTGGGCGACGACGCCGTCCCTGATGTTGTTGACGGTGCCGAGCCGGCCGAGCACGTAGTCCTGCAGGCCGCTCCAGGCGAGCATCCCGGCCAGGGTGACGACGAACGCGGGCACGCCGATCCGAGCGAAGAAGAACCCGTGCACGGCGCCCATCGCGGCGGCGGCGAGCAGGCCGAGCAGCACGGCGAGCCACTCGTTCAGGCCGTGGCGCACGGCGAGGACGGAGGTGACGGCGGCGCAGGCCCCGGCGACCGAGCCGAGCGAGAGGTCGATCTCGCCGAGCAGCAGCACGAAGACGACGCCGACCGAGATCAGGCCGTAGCCGGCGATCCATTTGGTGATGTTGGTCAGGTTGTCGGCCTGGAGGAAGTGGCCGGTGACACTCTGGAAGACGATCGCGATCAGGATCAGGCCGAGGACGACGGGCAGCGGGCCGAGGTCGCCGCTGCGGATGCGGCGCCGGACCTCCTCGGCGTAGCCGGCCGCGCCGCCGCGGCGGACCAGCAGCCGCGGGTCGGCGGCCGGGGCCGGGGCCGGGGCCGGGGTGCTCTGACCGGTACTCACTGCGCCTCCTCGGCGATGCGTGCCTGACGCCGGGTCACGGCGTTGTCGGTGGCGCCGGTGATGGCGGAGATGATCTCCTCGTTCGAGGTGCCGGTGACCGGGAACACCCCGTTGTTGCGGCCGAGCCGCAGGACCGCGACGGTGTCGGCGACCGCGCGGACGTCCGCCAGGTTGTGGCTGATCAGGACGACGCCGAGGCCGCGCTCGCGCAGCCGCTCGACGAGGTCCAGGACCTGCGCGGTCTGCTCGACGCCGAGCGCGGCGGTCGGCTCGTCGAGGACGACGATCCGCGGGTCGCCGACCAGGGCGCGGGCGATGGCGACGACCTGGCGCTGTCCGCCGGAGAGCGCGGCGACCGGGATCCGCACGCTGGGGATGCGGATCGACAGGGTGTCCAGGAGTTCCTGGGCGCGCCGCTCCATCGCGACCTCGTCCAGGGTGGCGCGGCGGCGCAGCTCGCGGCCGAGGAAGAGGTTGGCGACGACGTCGAGGTTGTCGCAGAGCGCAAGGTCCTGGTAGACGGTGGCGATGCCGAGCGCCCGGGCGTCCTGGGGGCGGGCGATCCGCACCGGGCGGCCCTCCCTGCTGATGGTGCCCTCGTCGACGGGGTGGACCCCGGCGATCGTCTTGACCAGGGTGGACTTGCCGGCGCCGTTGTCGCCGACCAGGGCGAGGACCTCGCCCGCGCGGACGTCGAGGTCGACGGCGGTGAGGGCCTGGACGGCGCCGAAGCGTTTGGAGACCGCGCGCAGCGCGAGGACGGGTGCGCCTGTCACGTGAACCATCTCCTGCGGAAGCGAAAGCGGAAGCGGGTGAGGGCGAGGATGCGGAAGCGGGTGCGGGTGCGGGTGCGGGCCGGTCCGGGTCGGCCGCGCCGTCACACGAGCCCGGCGGCGGCGCAGGCGGCGGCGTAGTCGGCGGTGCAGATCTCGGCGGCGCGGTAGAGGCCGTCGGCGATGACGGTCGCGGTGATGTCGGCCTTGGTGACGACCTTGGGCTCCAGCAGCTTGGCCGGGATGCCCTTGTCGGTGGCGCTGTCCACGGTGCCGGTGGCGACGCCCTTGACGTCCTGGCCCCGCAGCAGGTTGACGGCCAGTTCGGCGGCGCTCACGGCGAGCGGCTTGTACGCCTTGTAGATGGTGTACGCCTGGTCGCCGGCGACGATCCGCTGGATCGCGTCGAGCCCGGCGTCCTGGCCGCCGACCGGGACGCTGATGCCGGCGGCCTTGAGCTGGGTGATGATCGCCCCGGCCATGCCGTCGTTGGCGGAGTAGACGGCCTGGAAGCCGTCCTTGCCGAGCTGGGTGATCGCGGCGCCGGCCTTCTGGCCGGCGACGGTGGGCTTCCACTCGCCGGACTGCTCGTAGACCACCTTCCTGATCCTGCCGTCGAGGACCTTGTGGGCGCCGGACTTGAAGAGCGCGGCGTTCGGGTCGGCCTCGTCACCGTTGATCATCACGATGTCGGCCTCGGCGGCCCTGGGGCCGAGGGCGTCCAGCAGGGCCCGGCCCTGGAGTTCGCCGACCTTCTCGTTGTCGAAGGAGACGTAGGCGGAGACCGGACCGGTGGCCAGCCGGTCGTAGGCGACGACCTTGACGCCCTTGCCGGCCGCCTCCTGGGCCCACGCCTGGGTGGACTTGGCGTCGAAGGCGTCGAGCACGATCACCTTGACGCCCTCGGCGATCAGGGTGTCGAACTGCTGCTTCTGCTTGGCCGCGCTGCCCTCGGCGTTGCTGTAACGGACCTTGCAGTCGGGGCAGAGCGAGGCGACCTCGGCCTCGATGAACGGGCGGTCGAAGGACTCGTAGCGGGTGGAGGAGGCGTTCTCCGGCAGCAGCAGGCCGATGGACCTGGTGTCGCCGGAGGCCGCGGCGTCCTTCTTGTCCCCGCCCGCCTTGCCGCAGGCGGCGAGGGTCAGGGCCATCGAGATCACGGCGGTGCCGACGAGGGCACGACGCGTCATGGCGTTCATGGGGAAGCCTCCGTGACAGGGCCGCACCATTGCGGCGAGGTGCCAGGAGTTAACCCGGACATGTCATGTACCGTCAATAAGTAAACCCGAACCCGGGAGGATCCCGGCAGATTCGCCGCCTTCGTGAACAAGAGTTTGATCATCCGTCGGCGAAGTGCGCCGCCGCGCGTCCCCTGCGACCGGGACCGGGACGTCCGGTCTCGTCCGTGGCCTCCACGCCGGGAACCGCAAACCCAGGCGACAAGCGAATGTCTCGCATGTTATCCATGCGGGATGGACATGGCCTGGCTCGACGTCTTCCGCACCACCGCCCGCCTGGGCTCGTTCACCGCCGCCGCGGAGCAGCTGGGCTTCACCCAGTCCGCGATCTCCCGCCAGATCGCCACCCTGGAGGCCGAGTTCGATGTCCAGCTGTTCGACCGGCTGGCGCGCGGAGTACGGCTCACCGAGCACGGACGGACCCTGCTGCCGCACGCCGAGGCCCTGCTGGACCGCCTGGACGGCACCCGGCAGGAGCTGGCTTCGCTCACCGAACTGGGCCTCGGCCGGCTGCGGTTCGGCGCCTTCGACAGCGCCAACGCCGCCCTGGTCCCGGCGGCACTGGCGGCGTTCCGGTCGGCCCGTCCGGGGATCGGCATCTCGCTGACCGAAGGGCTCTCGGCGGAGCTGCTCGACCGGCTGCGCGACGGCGGGATCGACCTCGCGGTGGTCGTCGCCCACCCCGGGCACCTCTACGACACCGACCTGTTCGACCTGAGTCCGCTGGTCGAGGACCCGGTGCTGGTGGCCCTCCCGCCGGACCACCCGCTGGCCGCCCGTTCCCGCCTGCGGCTCGCCGAACTCGCCGACGAGCCCTGGATCGCGGCCGGCCGCCGCCCCGGGTCCGCCCTGCTCGCCGCCTGCGCGCGCAGCGGCTTCCGGCCCCGGATCGAGTACGAGGTCGGTGCCTGGACGGCCAGACTGGGCCTGGTCGCCGCCGGGTTCGGCGCCACCCTCATCCCGGCCCTCGCCGCCCGCGGGGCCCGCCCGGACGTCGCCCTCGTCCCCCTGCATCCCGAGGACACCCCCGTGCGCACGGTGCACACCGCCACCCTGCGCGGCCGCTCGGCCCCGCCCGCCGTGACCGCCTTCCTCCCCCACCTGGCGGCGGCCACCGCAGCGCCCCGGTCCTGATCCGGGGCCGCCGCGGTACGGACGACGGCGGTGCGGACGCCCGCCGCGGTGCGGCCGGCAGCGGCCCGGAGGCCCCGCACCCGGAGGCCCCACACCCGGCGGCACGCGCGGCGGGCCGGTCCCTCGAACGCCGCCCTCGCGGCCGGGACCTGCCCGGGACACCCGGGACCGCGGCGCTCCCCGGCCCGGGCGGAAAGCCGGACCGGGTAGCGGCCGTCGCCCCAGGCGGCCGGGACACCGGGCGGCCGACCGTGGAGGTCACGCCCGGTCGGCGCACCGGGCGGCCGTACCGGCCCGACCCAGGGAACCCCCTCATGACCGCAGAGTCCGTCCTGTCCGCCGTTCTCCTCGACGCCCGCCGATCCCCCTGCCTGCCCGACCTGCTCCGCGCCCAGGCCGCCGCCCGGCCCGACGCCACCGCCGTGACCGGCGGGGGCGGCCGGCTCTCCTTCCGTGAACTCGGCGCGGCCGCCGACGCCCTCGGCGCGCAGTTGCACCGGCTCGGGGTGGCCGCCGACGACTGCGTCGGCCTGTACACCGAACCGTCGCCGGAGCTGATGACCGGCGTCTGGGGCATCCTGCACGCCGGCGCCGGGTACCTTCCGCTCTCCCCGGAGTACCCGCAGGAGCGGGTGCGCTGGATGATCGAGTCCAGCGGGACGCGGGTGATCGTCACCCAGGAGCACCTGCGCTCCCGGCTGGCCGAGCTGGTCCCGCCGGGGGTGCGGATCCTCGTCCCGGCCGAGCCGCCGGACGCCGTGGAGCACCCCGACGCCCACCCGATCCCGCACCAGAGCCAGGGGCCCGCCGACCCGCGCCCGGAGTCGCTGGCGTACGTCATCCACACCTCCGGCTCCACCGGCCGCCCCAAGGGCGTGATGATCGAACACCGCAGCATCGTGTCCCAGCTGCGCTGGCTGGCCGACGCCGGGCACCTCGGCCCGGACGCCGTCGTCCTGCAGAAGACGCCGATGAGCTTCGACGCGGCCCAGTGGGAGATCCTCGCGCCCGCCGCCGGGGCGCACGTGGTGATGGGCGCGCCGGGCGTGTACCGCGACCCGGAGGCCCTGATCGACACCGTGCTCGCGCACGGGGTGACCGTCCTGCAGTGCGTGCCCACCCTGCTCCAGGCGCTGCTGGACACCGAACGGCTGCACCGCTGCACGAGCGTGCGCGGCCTGTACTCCGGCGGCGAGCCGCTGTCGGTGCGCCTGGCACGGGCGCTGACCACCGCGCTGCCGGGTGCCGAGCTGGTCAACCTCTACGGCCCGACCGAGTGCACCATCAACGCGACCGCCCACCGGGTGGACCCGCGGGAGCTGGGCGACGGGGGCGGTTCGGTGCCGATCGGCGTGCCGGTGGACCGCACCCGCTGCTTCGTGCTGGACGAGCAGCTGGCCCCGGTGGAGCCCGGTGGCACCGGCGAGCTGTACATCGGCGGCGTCCAGCTGGCCCGGGGCTACCTCAACCGGCCGGATCTGACGGCGGAGCGGTTCGTCGCCTCGCCGCACCTGCCGGGCGAGCGGCTGTACCGCACCGGCGACCTCGCCCAGTGGAACCCGGACGGCACGCTGCACTGCGCGGGCCGGGTGGACAACCAGGTCAAGCTGCGCGGCTACCGGGTGGAGCTGGACGAGATCGCGCTCGCGATCGAGGAGCACACCTGGGTGCGGCGGGCGGCGGCGGTGGTCACCGACGACGCCCGCACGGGGCACCGGAACCTGGTGGCCTGCGTGGAGCTGAACCCCAAGGAGGCCGCCCTGATGGACCAGGGCAGCCACGGCGGCCACCACCAGTCCAAGGCGAGCAAGCTCCAGGTGCGGGCGCAGCTGTCCAACCCGGGCGTGCGCGGCGCGGCCGAGCTGGCCGGGCGCCCGGTGGTGGAGCTGCCGGGGCGCCGGGAGACCGGACGGCAGCGGCGGGAGACCTTCGCCCGCAAGACCTACCGCTTCTTCGAGGGCGGCCCGGCGACCGGGGACGACCTGCTGGCGCTGCTCGCCGCCCCGCACCCGGGCCCGGCCCCGGCGCCCCGGGAGGAGCCCGTCACGCTCGCCGAACTGGGCCCGGTGCTGCGGTGGTTCGGGCAGTTCCACAGCGAGGAGCGGCTGCTGCCGAAGTACGCCTACGCCTCCCCCGGCGCGCTGTACGCCACCCAGCTGTACCTGGAGACGGACGGCTCGCACGGCCCGGCCGCCGGCGTGTACTACTACCACCCGGTGGAGCACACGCTGGTGCGGGTCGGCGAGGCCGCGCCCGGAGGCGTCCCGCTGTCCCTGCACTTCCTGGGCCGGCGCGGCGCGATCGAGCCGGTGTACCGCACCAACATCCAGGAGGTGCTGGAGTTCGAGACCGGCCACATGCTGGGCGTGCTGGAGGAGGTGCTGCCGGAGTACGGTCTCGCGGTGCGGCCGCTGGGCCACGAGCCGGGCGTGCAGCGGCGGCTGGACGTCGCCGAGGAGGACTTCTACCTGGGCAGCTTCACAATCGCGCCGGACGACGGGCGGCCGCGCCGGGACGAGGTCGAGCTGTTCGTCCAGGCCCATCCGGGCGGGGTCGAGGGCCTGCCGGCGGGGCTGTACCGGTACGGGGGCGGGGAGCTGACCCGGATCTCGGACGAGGTGGTGGAGTCCCGGCACGTCATCGCGATCAACCAGCAGGTGTACCGGCGGGCGGGGTTCGGCGTCACGGCGGTGAGCCGGGCGGCCGAGCCGTGGCTGGAGTACATCGGCCTCGGTGCCCGGCTGCACCACCTGCAGCGCAACGCGCTGGGCTTCGGGTTCATGTCCTCGGGCTACAGCTCGCGCAGCGGCCACCCGCTGCCGTCCGCCCGGCGGATGGAGGCGGTGCTGGCCGGGTGCGGGATCGCGGCCGGTCCGTCGTACTTCTTCCTCGGCGGGCGGGTGAGCGAGGAGCAGGTCCGCAGCGAGGGCATGCGGGAGGACGCCGTGCACATGAAGGGTCCGGCGGAGCTGATCAGGGACGAGCTGGCGGCGGTGCTGCCGGACTACATGGTCCCCAACCGGGTCCTGGTGCTGGACGAGCTGCCGCTGACCGCCAACGGGAAGGTGGACGCCAAGGCGCTGGCCGCCGCCGAGCAGGTCCGCGACGCCGGCACGGGCGCGCCGTTCGTGGCGCCCTCGACGCCGACGGAGCGACGGCTGGCCGAGGTGTGGGCGGGCGCGCTGAAGTACGAGGCCGTCTCGGCGGCGGACCAGTTCTTCGCGGCCGGCGGGAACTCGCTGATCGCCGTGGCGCTGGTCAACCGGGTGAACCGGGAGTTCGGCACCCGGCTGCCGCTGCAGGTGCTGTTCGAGTGCCCGGGCCTGGCGGACCTGGCGGCGCGGATCGACGCCGCCCGGGCGGCCGGCGGGGCGGCGGGTGCGCCGGTGTCCCGGCTGGTGCCGCTGCACCGCGACGGCGCGGGCGACCCGGTGTTCTGCTGGCCGGGCCTCGGCGGCTACCCGATGAACCTGCGCCCGCTCGCCGGGCGGTCGGGCCGGCCGTTCTTCGGGGTGCAGTCGCACGGCATCAATCCCGGGGAGACGCCGTACCCGACGATCCGGGAGACGGCCGCCGCCGACGTGGCGGAGATCCGCCGGATCCGGCCGCACGGCCCGTACACCCTGTGGGGCTACTCCTTCGGCGCCCGGGTGGCCTTCGAGGCGGCCTGGCAGCTGGAGCGGGCCGGGGAGCGGGTGGCGGACGTGCTGCTGATCTGCCCGGGCAACCCGGAGCTGCGGCGGGCCGACGGGGAGCGGTACGGGCGCGAGTCCTCCTACCGCAACCCGGCGTACCTGACGATCCTGTACTCGGTGTTCACCGGCTCGATCGCCGGGCCGGGGCTGGCGCGGTGCCTGGCGGAGGTGGACGACGAGGACGGCTTCGCGGCCTTCGTCCACCGGCTGCTGCCGGACCTCGACGAGGAACTGATCCGCCGGATCGCCCGGATCGTCGGGGAGACGTACGAGTTCGAGTACAGCTTCCGCGAGCTGGCCGAGCGCCGGCTGTCCGCCCCGGTGACCGTCTTCAAGGCCACCGGTGACGACTACTCGTTCATCGAGGGCAGCTCCGGCTGGTCGGCGGCCGCGCCGGGGACGGTGCGGCTGGCCGGCGACCACTACGGCGTGCTGCGGGAGCCCGGGGTGGCCGAGCTGGCCGCCGCGATCGCGGCCGCGACGCACGGCTGACGCGCCGTCACCGCGCCGCCGTCACCGCGCCGCCGTCCGGGGTCCTAGCGGGCCCCGGCCGGCGGCGCCGGCGGGTCGGCGGGCGGGTCGGCCCGGCGCCGGTCCCAGTCGGCGGCGAGGCCGGCCAGCCAGCGCGCCGTGTCGTCCAGGGCGGCCGGGCGGACGGCGTAGCGCACCTCGCGCCCGGCCCGGTGGCCGGCGACCAGTCCGGCGGCGTCCAGCACCGCGAGGTGCTTGACCACGGCCTGGCGGGAGACCGGCAGGCCCCCGGCGAGGGTGGTCGCGGTGGCCTCGCCCCGGTCGGCGATCAGGTCGAGCAGCCGGCGGCGGGTCGGGTCGGCGAGCGCGCCGAGCACGCCGTCGACCGCCTCGCCGCCGGGGCCGCGCCGCACCGTCGCGGCGTCGTTCATGGGGCTGCTCCTCGGCCGTCACAGCAGTGGCAACCCCATGGTTGCACCTTGCCGGGACCAGGGGCAATCCGGCGCCCGGGGGCGGTCAGCCCCACCACTGCTCGGGGACGGCGACCGGCTCGGGCTCCTCCGGCTCGGCGGCGGCCCGGGCGGGACCGCCGGTGACGAGCAGTCCGTCGGGGCCCGTGCCCGCCACCAGGTAGCCGGACTCGCGCAGCACGGCGGCGACCGCGCCGGTGACCGCCGCCCGGATGCCCTCGGCGGGCGGCGGGTCGCCGGCCGTCCCGCCGGCGGGCGGCCAGCCGATCACCACCCCCTGCGGCCCCGGGTCGATCCGCAGGCCGGAGGGCCCGCGCCCGGTGTCGAAGCCGGCCCTGGTCAGGTCGGCCGTCACGTCCTCGAAGAGTTCCCGGTGTTCCACCATTGGCGCAGCGTAGGCCCGGCCCCGCACCCTCCCCGGGCGCGGCGCGCGCCGAAACGCTTCTCCTCGCCGCCAACAGCACCCGAGCGCAGCATCGGGGCCGCGGCCGGGCCCCGGACCGGGGCGGGGGACCCCCGGACGGGCCGACACGAGCGGCCGGACGGGCCGATGGACGTGCACAGTCGGCGCGCTCCCGACAGCATGACAGAGTAAGCGCTCCATCACTTTGAGCAACGGGGCGGCGGGTCGCCGGATCCGCACGCCGGGCTGCCCGGCACCCCCGTATCGAGAGGTCCGATGATCACATCACTCCATCGGCCGGCCGTCTCACGGCCGGGCGCCCAGGACGTGCCGCCGCGAACGCCGGGGAGCCCGTCGTGAGAGCCGAGCAGCAGCCGGGCCCGGGACCGGTCACCAGCACCCGCGCGGCGCCCGCCAACAAGGCCGAGGCCCTCGCCGACTGGACCGACGGACGCCTCGGCATCTACGCCCTGTCCAAGTCCAACCTGCGCAAGATCTTCCCGGACCACTGGTCCTTCATGCTGGGCGAGATCTGCCTCTACACCTTTGTCATCATCATCCTGACCGGCGTCTGGCTGACCCTCTTCTTCGTCCCGTCCATGGGCGAGGTGACCTACGAGGGGAGCTACATCCCGCTCAAGGGCATCCGGATGTCGGAGGCCTACGCCTCGACGCTGAACATCAGCTTCGAGATCCGCGGCGGCCTGCTGATCCGCCAGATCCACCACTGGTCCGCGATCGTCTTCGTGGCCGCCATGTTCGCCCACATGTTCCGGGTCTTCTTCACCGGCGCCTTCCGCAAGCCCCGCGAGATCAACTGGCTGTTCGGCGCGGGCCTGCTGATCCTCGGCATGTTCGACGGCTTCATGGGCTACTCGCTGCCCGACGACCTGCTCTCCGGCACCGGCGTCCGGTTCATGGAGGGCGCCGTGCTCGCCGTGCCGATCGTCGGAACGTACATCGAGATGTTCATGTTCGGAGGCCAGTTCCCGGGCTCCATCATCGTGCCGCGGCTCTTCACGGTGCACATCCTGCTGATCCCGGGGATCATGCTCGGCCTGCTGGTGGCCCACCTGATCCTGGTCTTCTACCACAAGCACACCCAGTTCGCCGGGCCCGGGCGCACCAACGAGAACGTGGTCGGCATGCCGCTGATGCCGGTCTACATGGCCAAGGCCGGCGGCTTCTTCTTCCTGGTGTTCGGCGTCGTCTCGGCGATGGCCGCGATCGCCACCGTCAACCCGATCTGGGCGTACGGCCCGTACCGGCCCGACCAGGTGTCCACCGACGCCCAGCCGGACTGGTACATGGGCTTCTCCGAGGGCCTGATCCGGATCATGCCGGGCTGGGAGATCGGCCTCTGGGGCCACACCCTGGTGATGGGCGTGTTCGTGCCGCTGATGATCTTCCCGCTGGTCCTGGTGGCGATCTGGGCGTACCCGTTCCTGGAGGGCTGGATCACCGGCGACCGCCGCGAGCACCACATCGCCGACCGGCCGCGCAACGCTCCGGTGCGCACCGCGTTCGGTGCCGCCTGGATCACCCTCTACCTGATCCTGCTCGCCGCCGGCGGCAACGACCTGCTCGCCACCCACTTCCACCTGTCGATCAACGCGATCACCATCGCGGCGCGGATCGGCTTCTTCATCGGCCCGGTGATCGTCTTCGTGATCACCAAGCGCTGGTGCCTGGGCCTGCAGCGGCGGGACAGGGAGAAGGTCCTGCACGGGCGCGAGACCGGCGTCATCAAGCGGCTGCAGCACGGCGAGTTCGTCGAGGTGCACGCCCCGCTGCCGCAGGACCGGCTCTACACCCTCACCTCGCACGAGCAGCCGCAGCCGATGGTGCTGCCGCCCGAGGTGGACGAGAACGGGGTGGCCCGCAAGGTGTCGGTCTGGACCCGCGCCCGGGCCAAGCTCTCCCGCGGCTTCTACGGCGAGGGCGCCCAGATCGCCAAGCCGGCCGCCGAGGAACACCAGGAGATCAGCAGCGGCCACGGCCACCACTGAGACCCGCGCGCACGGGCCCGCCGCGCACCCGAGGGGTGTGCGGC
>NZ_JBHYUU010000180.1:0-15991 GCF_042749955.1 Kitasatospora sp. NPDC059462
CGGCGTGCGCGACGACGGCCTTGAAGGGGCGGCCGCGGCCGTGTTCCCTCTGCGCGGCGTGCGCGGAGCCGTCCAGGCCGGCCAGCAGCGCGGCGGCCTCCCCCGGCCGCGCCAGGTCCGCGACCGGCAGCGCCACCTCCACGCCCCGGGCACGCAGCCCCGCCGCCGCCTCGGCGGCCCCGGCGGCGTCCGCACCGGGGGAGCGGAGCAGCACGATCCGGCGCGCGCCCAGCTCCGCCAGCCGTCCGGCGGCCGCGAGCGCGGCGGGCGTCGTCCCGCCGGTCACCAGGTAGCCGGCCCGGTCCGCCCGGACGACCGCCGGGCTCGGCGGCACCGCGATCTCCGGCGCCGGCTCCGGGCGCAGCACCAGCTTCCCGAGGTGGCGGGCCTGGGCCATCGCGGCGAACGCCTCCCGCGCCTCGCCGAACGGGCGGGCGGTGACCGGCAGCGGCCCGAACTCCCCGCTGTCGAAGCCCTGCACCACCTCCGCGAACAGCTCGGCGAGCAGCTCCGGCTGCGCGTGGAAGGTGTGGTCGAGGTCGACCGCGAACAGCGCCCGGTTGCCCTTGAGGTGGCCGAGGCCGATCGGGTTGTCGTCGAAGATGTCGCGCTTGCCCAGCTCGACGAAGCGGCCGCCCGGCGCCAGCAGCGCCAGGCCGCGCCGCAGCGCCTCGCCGGTCAGCGAGTTGAGCACCACGTCGACCCCGCGCCCGGCGGTCGCCTCGGCGACCTCGTCGGCGAAGGCCGTCGAGCGCGAGTCCATCACCCGTTCCACACCGCCCAGTTCGCGCAGGAAGCGGCGCTTGTCCGGCGTCCCGGCGGTGGCGAACACCCGGGCCCCGCGACGCCGGGCCACCGCCAGCGCGGCCAGGCCCACCCCGCCGCTCGCCGAGTGGATCAGCACCGTCTCGCCCGCCCGCAGTCGGGCCAGGTGGTCGAGCCCGTAGACGGCGGTCAGGAAGGCGATCGGGACGGCCGCCGCCTGCTCGTCGTCCAGCGCGGCCGGCCGCGGCGCCACCAGGTGCGCCTCGGTGGTGGCGTACGCCGCCAGCGCGGACGGCACCACGGCCATCACCCGGTCGCCGGGCCGGAAGCGGTCGACGCCCGCGCCGACCGCACTGACCCGCCCGGCGCACTCGACGCCCAGCGGGACGCTCCCGGCGGCGCCCGGATAGGCGCCCATCGCCTTGAGCACGTCGCTGAAGTTCAGCCCGGCCGCCGCGATCTCGATCTCCACCTGGCCGGGGCCGGGCGCGGTCCGCTCCCAGCGGGTCGGCGTCAGGCTCTCCAGGAGGCCGGGCCGCACCGCCAGGATCCGGTGGTTGGTGTCCAGCTCCGGGTCGAACGGCCGCCGCTGCCACCCGGGTTCGGTGCCGTCCGCGGAGTCCTGCGGCACCCGCACCGGCACGTAGCGGGCCGGGCCGCGCAGCGCGGCGGCCGGCTCCCCGGCGGGGCGCAGCAGCACGTCCAGCAGCCGGGCGGGGTCGTCGCGGCCCGGGTCCGGGTCGAGGTCGACGACCAGCGGGTGCGGCGTGCCGGGCGCGGCCGCGGCCGCGCCGCGCAGCAGTGCCTGGGCCGGGTCGGGCGCCGGATCCCGCTCGCTGACCCGCTGCGCGCCGCGGGTCAGCAGCGCGAGGCGCGGGGCGCCGGGCAGGCCCTCCCCGGCCAGCTCCCGGAGCAGCTGGAGCACCGGGCGCACAACGCGTGCGCGCTCCTCGGTGAGCGGGAACGGCGCGGGCCCGTCCGGCCGGGGGCCGGGGGCGTCCAGGCCCCAGGCGTGGACCACCCCGGCCCACGGCCCGTCGCCCTCCGCGCGCAGCTCCTTGAGCAGGGCGGTGAGGTCCTCGGGGCGGCGCGGGTCGAGTTCGTGGCGCAGCGCGTCCAGCCGCCGGGACCGCTCGCCGGGGGTGACGGTCACCGCGCTGCCGTGCCGGGCCGTCAGCTCGGCGCCCAGCGCCTCGCCGACGCCCGTGCGGTCGGCGAACACCAGCCACCGGCCGGGGGCGCCGGCCGGGGCCTCGTCGGCGCCGTCCCCGGCGGGGGCCCACTCCAGCGCGAACAGGGCGTGCCGGCCCTCCGCGGGCGCCTCGGCCACCGGAGGCACGGGCGCGGCCACGGGCACGGCCGCAGGAGAGGACGGTCCGGCCGGCTCCGGCGCGTACCGGCGGCGCTGCCACGGGTAGTTCGGCAGGTCCAGCACGGCCCGGGACGTCGCCGTCGCGACGTCCTCCGCGCCGTCGCCGCCGTGCTCGCGCTCGGAGAGCTCCACCCCGGACGGCGAACCGCCCCCGGCGAGCCCCCGGAGGGCCCGCAGCGCGGCGCCCCGGTCCCCGGCCGCGATCCGCGCCCGCAGCCGGTGCCGGGCCCGCCCGGCGCCCGCCGTGTACGCGAACGCCGGGTAGTCGGCGTCCGTCAGCCCGGCGAGCCGGTCGTGCAGGGCGCCCGCCAGCGCCCGCAGCGCCTCCGGGGTGCGGGCGGACAGCTCGAAGCCGTCGACCGGTCCCGCCGGCACCGCGCCGCCGTCCTGCTCCCCGGCCGCGCCCACGACCACCTGGGCGTTGGTGCCGCCCATGCCGAAGGCGCTGACCAGCGCGTGCCGCCCGGCGCCCCTCGGCCACGGCCGCAGCGCCGTCGGCAGGGTGATGCCGGTGCCCTCCAGGTCGATCAGCGGGTTGAGGGTGGCGAAGTTGGCCAGCGGCGGCACCTCGCGCCGCCGCAGGCACAGCACCGCCTTCACCAGCCCGATCACCCCGGCCGCCGACTCCGGGTGCCCCAGATTGCCCTTCACCGAGCCGACCGCCAGCTCGGCCCCGCCGTTGCGGCGGCCCAGGGCGGCGGCGATCGCCTCCATCTCGATGGTGTCCCCGAGCGAGGTGCCCGTCCCGTGCGCCTCCACCAGGCCGATGTCGGCGGGCGTCAGCCCCGCGTCCGCCAGCACCGCCTCGGTCAGCGCGACCTCCGACAGCACGTTGGGCGCCGTGAAGCCGGTCGACCGGCCGGTCTGGTTCACCGCCGAGCCGTGCACCACCGCGTGCACCCGGTCGCCGTCGCGCCGGGCGTCCTCCAGCCGCTTGAGGACCAGCACACCGCAGCCCTCGCCCCGGGTGAAGCCGTTCGCCCGGGCGTCGAACGGGCTGCACCGCCCGTCCGGCGAGAGCGTGCCCGCCAGCTGGTGCAGCCGGGTCGCCCGCGGCGACAGCACCAGGTTCACCCCGCCGGCCAGCGCCACGTCGCACTCCCGGCGGGCCAGCGCCTGACGCGCCAGGTGCACCGAGACCAGCGAGGACGAGCAGGCGGTGTCCACCGTGATGGCCGGACCGGCCAGCCCCAGCGCGTACGCGACCCGCCCGACCGTGAAGCAGTGGCCGTTGCCGCCCGCCCAGTGGGTGTCCAGCTCCCCGCTGTGCCAGTCCCAGTACTCCTGCCCGGTGACGCCGACGAACAGCCCGGTGCGGGCCGCGTCCAGCCGGTCCGGCGGGAGCGCCGCGTTCTCCAGCGCCTCCCAGGCGACCTCCAGCAGCAGCCGCTGCTGCGGATCGGTGCCGCGGGCCTCCTCGGCGCCCATGCCGAAGAACTCCGCGTCGAAGTCCATCACCTCGTCCAGGAAGCCGCCGGTGTGCGGCAGCCGCTCCCACTCGGCGGCGAACGGCCCGCGCCGCCCGGCCGGAAGCGGGCCCACCAGGTCCCGGCCCCCGGCCAGCGCCGACCAGTAGCCGTCCAGGTCGGCGATGCCGCCCGGCAGCCGCAGGCCGATGCCGACCACGGCCAGCGGGCCGGTGCCGCTCGCGGCGTCCAGCTGCGCCCGCAGCTTGCGGACCGTGTCCAGCGCCCTGGTCAGCGGCGTGGGCGCGGTGGTCGTCTGCTGATCCGTCATCGCGCTCAGCCCTCGCCGTCGGTCGCCGCGTCCGCCGGGGCGTCCTCGCCCGCCTGCTCGCCGAGCAGCCGCTCGGCCAGCACCGCGGACAGCGCCCGGGGCGTGCCGTACGTCCACAGCAGGGTCGGCGACAGGCGCAGCCCGAACGCCGCCTCCAGCCGGTTGCGCAGCTCCAGGCCCATCAGCGAGTCCAGCCCGAGCGACTTGAACGGCGTGTCCCGGTCGACCGCCCCGGTGTCCAGCCGCAGCACCCGGCCGGCCAGCTCCTGCACCTTGGCCTCCAGCAGCTCCGGCCAGCGCTCCTCGGGCGCGGCCCGCAGCTCGGCGAGGAAGGCCGCGCCCGCGCTGCTGCCGCCGCCCCCGTGCCGGGCCAGCTCGCGCAGCGCGCTCCAGCTCTCCAGCGTCACCGCGTCGGGGTACGCCTCCAGGTACTGCCGCAGGTCGATCGGCACATAGGCGACCACCTGCTCGTCACCGCCCAGGAAGCCCTCCAGGGCCCGCCAGGCCTCCCCGGTGGAGAAGCCGGCCATGCCGCGCTCCGCCAGCCGGTTGCCGCGGTTGTCCTCCGCGGCCGCCAGGCCGACGTCGCTGAACGGCCCCCACTGCACGCTCAGCGCCGGCCGCCCGCGCCGCCTGCGGGAGACCGCCAGCGCGTCCATGAAGGCGTTGCCCGCCGCGTAGGCCGCCTGCCCGGCGTTGCCGAACAGCGCCGCCGCCGAGGAGAACAGCAGGAAGAAGTCCAGCGGGTCGTCCGCGGTCACCGCGTCCAGGTTGGCCGCGCCGTCGACCTTGGGCGCCAGCACCCGGTGCAGCTGCTCCGGCGTCAGATTGAGCACCGTCGCGTCGTCCAGCAGACCGGCCGCGTGCACCACGCCGCGCAGCGGCGGAAGCTGCTCGTGCACCCGCCGCACCGCCGCCGGGTCGGCGACGTCCGCCGCGAAGACGTCCACCCGGGCGCCGCGCGCCCGCAGCGCCTCGATCCGCGCCACCGCGTCCTCGCGCGGCGCCGATCGGCCGACCAGCGCCAGCCGGCCCGCGCCCCGTTCGGCCATGAACTCGGCCAGCGACAGACCGAGCGCGCCGAGGCCGCCGGTGATCAGATAGGTGCCGTCGCCCCGGAACCGGCCGTCGCGCAGCGGCTCCGGCGCCACCTCGCCGACCGTCGCCGGGTCACGGAGCACGAACTTGCCGATGTGGTTGCCGCGCGCCATCTCCCGCATCGCCTCGGCGGCCTGCGCGAACGGGCGGCTCAGCACCGGCAGCGGCCGCAGCCCGCCCTGCTCGACCCGCTCCCACACCTCGGCGAACAGCCGGGTGAACAGGGCCGGACGGCGGGCGATCACGCCCGCGAGGTCCAGCGAGGCCAGCGAGATGCCCTTGCGGAAGGCGTCCAGGGCCAGCGTGCGCCCGCCGTAGATGTCGGCCTTGCCGACCTCGACGAACCGCCCGCCCTCGGCCAGCACCTCAAGACCCAGCGGGATCGCCGCGCCGGTCAGCGAGTTGAGGACGACGTCCACCCCGCGGCCCCCGGTCGCCCCGCGCACGAGGCCCGCCCAGGAGAGGTCCCGGGAGTCGAAGACGTGCCGGACGCCCAGCGCGCGCAGATGGGCGCGCTTCTCCTCGCTGCCCGCCGTGGCCACCACCTCGGCGCCGAGCAGCCGCGCCACCTCGATCGCCGCCAGGCCCAGGCCGCCGGCCGCCGAGTGGATCAGCACCGTCTCGCCGGGCTGCAGCGAGGCCAGGTGCCGCAGTCCGTACCAGGCGGTGATGGTCACCGCCGGGAACGCCGCCGCGTCCTGCGCGGACATCTCCGCCGGCACGGGCTGCGCGTGGTCGGCGAGCACCGTCCAGTGGGTGGCCAGCGCGCCGCCGCTGGTGCAGGCGACCACCCGGTCACCGGGGGCGAAGCGGGTCACGCCCTCGCCGGTCCTGGTCACCACGCCCGCGCCGTCCAGGCCGAGCAGCCGGGCGTCCGCCGACGGGTCGGGGTAGGTGCCCATCACCTTCATCACGTCGATGAAGTTCAGCGCGGCCGCGTCCACCGCGATCTCGATCTCCCCGGCGCCGGGCGCCCGCCGCTCCAGCGGGCGGAACGCCAGGCCGTCCCAGGTGCCCTGACGGTCCGGGGCGAGCCGGAACGGATGCGCCGCGCCCGTCCGCCAGGCCGGCCGGGCCGGCCCCGCCGGGGCGTCCGGCGCCGCCGCGCCGCGCACCAGCCGGCCGACCAGCCGCTCGTCGCCGTGCAGCACCACCTGGTCCGCGCCGTCCTCGGCGGCCAGCTCGGCCGCGCACCGCGCCGCCCAGCCGTCGTCCGCCGCGGCCACGTCCACCAGCACCGGGCGCAGCTCCGGGTGCTCGCCGCGCAGCACCCGGGCGAAGCCCCAGTACAGCGCCGCGCCCGGATCGCCCTCGCCGGGCGCCGAGGCCGGCAGCTGCGCGTCGGCGGTCACCACGACCAGCCGGGGCACCAGCGGGCGGGTCGCACAGGCACGCACCAGCGCGGCCAGCGCCGCCAGACCCGCGCGCTGGGCGGCCGGGCCGGCGTCCGCGCGCGGCGCCACGAAGACCACCCCGGTCAGGCCCTCGACCGAGGCCAGCCGCTCCTCCCAGGCCCCGGCGTCCCCGGCCGCCCCGCCGTCCACCACCCGGGCCTGCGCGGTGCCGCCGAGCGCGCCCAGCGCCTCGGCCAGTTCACCGGCCCGCGACCGGGCCGCCGTGCCACCGGCCGCCTCGACCGCGCACACCGCCCAGCGGCCGGGAGCCGCGGCCCCGCCGTCCTCCGCCGCCCCGCCGTCCTGCGCGCCCTCCGCGCCCTCCGGTCGGGCGAGCGGCCGGAACTCCATCCGGTGGATCCGCTCCGCGTCCGCCGCGCCCGGGTCGGCCGAGGCCGCCAGGGCCCGCATCCGCAGCCCCAGCAGGCTCAGCACCGGCCGCTGCGCTGCGTCGAACAGGAACAGGTCGACCTCCTCGCCGCCGTCCCGGCGCACGGCGTGCGACCAGAGCGCGGTGACCGGCTCCGCCAGGTCCGTGTGCAGGTGGATCCGCCCCACCCCCACCGGCACCGCCGCCTCGTCACCGGGGAACAGCGGGATCGACGCCTGCAGCGCCGCGTCCCACAGCGCCGGGTGCAGCCGGTGCGGGTAGCCGGAGACCAGCAGCCCCTCCGGCAGCCGCACCTCGGCCAGGCTCTCCGCGGCGTCCCCGCGCAGACCCACCACGCCCCGGAACGCCGGACCGTAGTTCAGCCCCCGCGCCGCGCAGTCCGCGTAGAACTCCCCGGCCGGTGCCACCTCCAGGCCGAGCATCCGCTCGGGGAAGGACGGCAGTTCGCGCGCCGTGTCCTCGGCCAGCACCCGCGCCGTGGCGTGCCGCACCCAGCCCTGCGCGCCCGGCTCCAGCGAGGAGAGGGTGAAGCTGCCGCCGCCGGTGACGTCGTCCCGCCAGCCCAGCGCCACCGTCACCGGCTCGTCGGTGAGGGTGAGGTGGCTGTGCAGACCGACGTCGGCGAGCGTGCGGTGCGCCCCGCCGGTGCGGGTCAGCGCCGTGCGCAGCGCCAGCTCCAGCATCGCGGTGCCGGGCAGCACCACCGCGTCGTACACCCGGTGGTCGCTCACCCAGGGCAGGTCGGCCGGGGCCAGCTCCAGCGTCCCCGACCAGGCACCCTGCTCGGTCACCGACGGCACCAGCTGCAGCGCGTCCCCCGCGCCGCCCGCGGTGCGCCGGCGGGCCGGCTCCACCCAGTGGGCGGTGCGCTGCCACGGGTACGGCGGCACCGGCGCCCAGGCCGACCGGGGCAGCGCGCCGAACGGCTCCAGACCGCTCACGTACGCCCGCGCCATCGACTCGCGCAGCATGCCCGGCGAGCCCTGGTCGCGCCGCAGCGTCGACAGCACCTGCGGCGGGACGGGCCGCTGCGCGGCCAGCTGCTCCAGCGCCGGGGTGAGCACCGGGTGCGGGCTGATCTCCACCACATGGGTGACCCCGGTGTCGAACAGCCGCTCCATCGCGTCGGCGAACAGCACCGGACGGCGCAGGTTGTCCACCCAGTACCGGGCGTCCAGCTCGGGGCCCTCCAGCGGCGCCACCCGGACCGTCGACATCAGCCCGACGGTGCCGCGGCCCGGGCGCACCGACCGCAGGGCCGCCAGCAGGTCGTCCTCCAGCTCGTCCATCTGTGGGCTGTGCGAGGCGTAGTCCACGTTGACCAGCCGGCAGAAGGTGCCCTCGGCCTCCAGCAACTCCTTGAGCGCCAGCACCAGTTCGGTGTCCCCGGAGAGCACGCAGCTGTTCGGCCCGTTGTTCACGGCCAGCGAGACGCCCTCCTCGAAGCCGGACAGCGCCGCCTTCGCGGCGTCCAGCGAGAGGTCCACCGCCAGCATCCGGCCCTTGCCCGAGGTGCGCCGGGCGATCGCGCTGCGCCGGGCGACCACCATCGCGCCGTCCTCGTAGGAGAGGATGCCCGCGGCGGTGGCCGCGGTGACCTCGCCCTGGCTGTGGCCGACCACGACGTCCGGCTCCACCCCGGCCGCCCGCCACACCTCGCACAGGCCCAGCGAGACGGCCCACAGGGTCGGCTGGAGCATGTCGATCCGCGACAGCCACTCCTCGCCGGCCTCGCCGGAGACGACCTCCACCAGGTTCCAGTCGGTGTACGGCTCCAGGGCCTTCGCGCAGCGGCGGATCACGGCGGCGAACACCGGGTCCGAGGCGAGCAGTTCACGGCCCATGGCGTGCCACTGGGAGCCCTGGCCGGGGAAGACGAAGGCGGTGCGCCCGTGCGGCGCGGCGCGTCCGGTGACCACCCCGGCCCCGGCGGCGCCGGGGTCGGCGGCCAGCCGCTCCAGGTGCCCGGCCGCCTCGTCGGCGCCGGCGGCGGTGACGGCCGCGCGGACCGGGAACTGGTCGCGCTGCCAGGCGAGGGTGCCGGCCAGCTCCGGGAGCGCGGCGGCGCCGGAGACCAGCACCTCGCGCAGCTCGCGGGCGCGCTCGGCGAACGCCTGCTCGTTGTGCGCCGACACCGGCAGCAGCACCGCGCGGTCCGCCGCGGCCGGCACCGCGCCGTCCGGCACCGCGCCGTCCGTCGCGGCGGGGGCGGGCGCGGGGGCGCCCGGCGCACCGGTCAGCACCACGTGCGCGTTGGTGCCGCCCCAGCCGAAGCTGCTCACGCCGAGGAACACCTGCTCGTCGGCGGGCAGCGGCAGCGGCTCGCGGACCACCGTCAGGTTCAGCTCGTCGAAGGCGATGTCGGGGTTGAGCTCGGCGGAGTGCAGGCTCGGCGGCACGACCCCGTGACGCAGCGACAGCAGCGCCTTGAACAGCCCCGGGATCCCGGCGGCGGCCTCCAGGTGGCCGATGTTGGTCTTCACCGAGCCGATCGGCAGCGGGCCCGCGTCCGCGCTGCGGGCCTGCCCGAGGACCCGGCCGACGGCGCCGGCCTCGATCGGGTCGCCGACCGCGGTGCCGGTGCCGTGCGCCTCCAGGTAGGCGACCCGGTCGGCCGGGATGCCCCACTGCCGGTAGGAGTCGCGCAGCAGCCGCTCCTGGCCCAGCGGGCTGGGCGCGACGACGCTCTGGCCGCCGCCGTCGTTGTTCACCGCCGTGCCGGCGATGACGCCGTGGATCCGGTCGCCGTCGGCGAGCGCGCGGGCGACGGTCTTCACGTACAGGGCGCCGACGCCCTCGCCGCGCACGAAGCCGTTGGCCCCGGCGCCGAAGGCCTTGCAGCGGCCGTCGGGGGAGAGGCCGCCGAAGTAGGTCAGGCCGATCGAGGCGGTCGGGTCGAGCATCAGCGCGACGCCGCCGATGATCGCGGCGTCCACCTCGCCGGCGCGCAGCGCCTGGGCGGCGAGGTGCGCCGCGACCAGCGCCGAGGAGCAGCCGGTTTCCACGACCAGGCTGGGGCCGGTGAGGCCGAGGAAGTAGGAGACCCGGGCGGCGATCATGTCGAGCGCGTAGCCGGGGGCGGTGTGCTGGGTGACGCCGCTGCCGCTCTTGCGGCCGACGTGCTCGTAGTCGTGCCAGCCGGCGCCGACGAAGACGCCGGTCCGGGTGCCGGCCAGCGCGCGGGCGGGCGTGCCGGCGTCCTCCAGGGCCCGCCAGGCGGCCTCCAGCATCAGCCGCTGCTGGGGGTCGAGCATCTCGGCCTCGCGCGGGGAGATGCCGAAGAAGGTGGCGTCGAACCGGTCGACGTCGTCGAGGAATCCGCCGACGGCCTGGATCTCCCGCTGCGGGTCGAGCTGGGCGGTGGCGTCCCACCGGGCGGCGGGGACGGGACGGATGGCGTCGCGCCGCTCCGTCATCAGCCGCCAGAAGCTCTCCACGTCGGGGGCGTCGGGGAACCGGCCCGCCATGCCGACGACGGCCAGGGCCTGGGTCGGGTCCTGGACCACAGGGTCTGTGTGCATGTCCTCTTCCTCCGGCATCCGGGGTGAGCGGGCTTCGGGCGTGGCCGGGCACCCGGCCGGGGCGTGCGGGGGCGCACGGGCGGACGGGGACCGGTCGGCGCGGGCAGGGATCGGGGCCTGCGGGGCGCGCGGGCGGTGGTGGGCGTCGGGGCGGACGGCGGTCGGGGTGACGGATGGGTGCGGATGGGCCGGGCGGGGCGGACGGGCCCTGCGCGGCAGTCGGTCACCAGTGCGCATCGTGGTCCTGGTGGGTGACCGGCGACAAGGCTTCGACCTGCTTCCACTGACGTTTGTCACGTCCCTCTCCCCGGGCACCGGGTCGCCCCCCGGGGCCGGGATAGGTTGAGGGGTCGGCGGATGACACGCGTAGATCCGCGGCTCCGCCGGCTCCTCGGGTCCTGCCGCGGACATGTCCTCACCCGGACATTCGCAACCCGTCGACGGGGCCGGACGGCCGGCCGCACACTGGGCCGCGGCCGAAACGATCACCAGGAGTGTCCCGTCCCAGGGACCCTCGGGGGAGACCTGATGATGACCATTCGTGTATTGGTAGCCGACGAGCAACTCCTGCCCCTGGACGCGATCGCCGAGGTGCTGGCGTCCGTCAAGGACTTCGAGGTCGTCGGAGCCGTGAGCCGCAGTTCGATGATCGTCCCGGTCGCGGTGCGCCGCCGTCCGGACGTGGCGGTGCTGGGGATGGGCCCCACCCAGGGCGGCTTCCGGCTGGTGCGGGAGCTGGGGCGGCGCCTGCCCGACTGCCGGGTCGTCATCATGACGGCCCGGCCCACCCGGACGCTGGTGGACCGCGCGGTGTCCGCGGGCGCGCGGGGCGTCGTCACCAAGCAGACGAAGATCCCCTGCCTGGTCGACGCCATCCGGGACGCCGCCGTCGGCAGACCGGCCGGCAGCAGACCGGTGGCCGGGAGACCGGCGGCGGGCCACGTGCCGGAGCCGCCGGCCCGCCCGGCCGCCCCGGCGCCCGTCGCCGAACAGATCCTGAGCGAGCGCGAACGGGAGATCCTGCGGCTCACCGCCACCGGCGCCTCGGTCAAGGAGGTCGCCCGGGAGCTTTACCTCGCGGCCGGCACCGTGCGCAACCTCACCTCGGGCGCCATGCGCAAGCTCGACGGACGCAACCGCTTCGACGCCGCCCGGATCGCCTCCGAACGCGGCCTGCTGTAGCGGACGGCCGCCCGTGGACCGCGGGTCAGGGCGCCGCAGCCGCCGGCGCCCGCCACGGTTCGTGCTCCAGCAGCCCGAGCCGGGTGGCCCGCACCATCGCGGTGAGCCGGTTGTCGGTCTCCAGCACCCGCAGGATCTCGGCGACGAAACGCCGCACCGTCCGGTCCGAGTAGCCGAGGTGACGGGCGATCGCCTTGTCGGTCGCCCCCGAGGCCATCATGTGCAGCACCAGCCGGTGGGTGCCGGAGAGCACCTGCGCCGGATCGTCGGCCCGCCGCCGCCGGGTGTACGGCGCGGCCGTCGACCAGCTGTGCTCGAAGACCCGGGTGAACACCTGCGCCAGCAGCCCGCAGTCGATCACCACGTGGCGGCGCGGGCCCCCCGGCTGGGAGCGGGTGACCACCTTCTCCTGGTCGACGATGACCAGCCGCAGCGGCAGCGACTCGGCGGTGCGGACCTCGGCGCCGGCCTCCTGCAGCGCGTCGACGTACTCGACGACCGCCGGACTGCCCAGGGCGGAGGCGGGCGCCACCACCCGGCACTGGACACCCCGCTTCAGCAGCTCCACGTTCTCGTGCACGGACGGCTGCAGCGGCTCCGGCTCCGCCGCGTGCGGCAGCATCACCGCCACCTCGGAGCGGCTGGCCGCGTGCAGTTCCCCGAGCCGGCGCAGCAGGTGCTCGCGCGAGTCGACCACCTCGACGGCCGAGCTCCCCGCGGCGGCGGGCGGAGGGGCCATCAGGCCGTCGGCGAGGTCGGAGATGAGGTCCTGCGCGCGGGTGAACTCGGCCAGCCGCTCCTGCTGGTCGGCGACCAGCCGTCTGAGCACCCGCTGCGGCGGATCGACCGGCGAGTCCGGATCCCGGTCCAGGAGCCCGTGCCCGGCCAGCCAGTCCACGGCCTCCCGGACGTCCTCGGAGCAGGCGCCGAGCCTGCGGGCGACCTCCGCCGGATCCGTGCGGCCCTCTTCGGTGCGGAGCATCGCGTGGTAGACACGGTACGCAAAGCGAGCATTGGTCCCGGTTGCCGCCGTCATCGCCTTGAACTCCAACCGTAGATCCGGTTCACGCGGGGGAATGTCTCGGGGAACACCGGGGGAGACCGATTCCCCCGGACTTGGGTGGCGACACTACTGCAAGGACTTGACTGGTCAAGGGTGCCGGGGTTGAACTCCAGGCGTTCCCAGCGGAGTGACGTTACGTCAGTGTTTCGCTCCTTACGTGCCGTCCGCGTCCGGCCCCCGGGAACCGCGCCGCGCGGGCCGTCGCAGCGGAGCAGTTCGTCTCCCGGTCCCCGGCCCGCCCGCGCGGGACGACCGGCCGGTGGGGAGCGGCAGTCTCCGGCGTCAGCAGTGCCACCCGGGCCGGATCCGGGAACGCCGGCTCCGCCGCGCCCCGTCCGGACCCCCGCACGACCCGACCACCCACCGCCGTCGCCCCCGCGGACGTCACGGCCGGCGCACCGGCGGCCGAACACCTCTCCGCACGACGGAACGTCTGATCTGTCGTCAAAGTTCCTGGTTTTCCTGCGAACTTGTGTGAAGTCCCTTTAAGCTCCCCTTAACAATGACGGCTTTCCGTCACACGCGCACTCCCGTACGGAGTCGGGGCGGCAGGCCCAACTGTCTGATGAGAGCAGGGATGACGACGACACATGATCAGGAAACCGGTGCCGCGCGCGGCCCGGGACGGCGGCCACCGGGTCCGGTCGGCCGCCGCACCGTGGGGGGCGCCGCGGCGCTGCTCCTCGGAATCGGGGCGTGCTCGCTGCTGGCCGCCCCGGCCGCGTTCCCGCAGCCGGCCGACGGCACGGTGACGGTCCGCGTGGTGCGGGCCGTGGACACCGACGGCGTGTGGCAGGCCGCGCTGGAGCCCGGCATGGCCGGCGTCAGGGTGACCCTCACCGACGACGCGGGAGCGGTCGTCGAGGGCACCACGGCGGCCAACGGCACGGTGACGCTGACGCCCGGCACCAAGCTCACCGGCGGCAAGTACCGCGTCCAGGTGGTGAACCCGAAGCCGGGCACGCTCCACCCGGCGTTCGCCTCGCGGAAGGGGCTGGAGGGCGCGCCCACCCAGCTCAGCAGCAACGAGGAGTTCGTCGACGTCACCGGCGGCAAGAACGTGGAGCTCACCACCGGGCTCTGGAGCCCCGGTGACTACTGCCAGAAGAACGCCCCCCTGGTGACGGCCTGCCAGCCCACCACCCGCGAGGGCGGGGCCCAGCGCACGCTGGTCTCCTTCCCGTACAGCGCGCGCGGCCAGGAGGGCGTGGACGTCAAGGCGACGAACCTCGCCACCAACGCCGACACCGGCACGCTCTACGGCATCGCGTGGAACAAGGCCGACCGGCGGGTGTTCTCCTCGGCGGTCGCCAAGCGGGCCACGGACTACGGTCCCGGCGGCGCGGGCGGGATCTACGTGACCGACGTGGAGACCAAGAGGACCACGCTGTTCACCACCGTCCCGAACACCGGTACCACCGCCCACGGCGGCGGCACCGACGACGGGTTCATCGGGGCTCCGGGCAAGGAGAGCCTGGGCGGCATCAAGGTCACCGACGACGGCAAGGACCTCTTCGTCGTCAACCTCCACGACCGCAAGCTCTACCGCTACGACGCCACCGCGCCCACGGCCTCCGCGCCGAAGGCGGCCTACCCCGTTCCGGACCCGGGCTGCCCGGCCGCCGTCGACTGGCGTCCGTTCGGCCTCGGCCTCCAGGACGGCACCGGCTACCTCGGCGGCGTCTGCTCGGGCGAGTCGACCGGAAAGGCCTCCGACCTGCGTGCGGTGGTGCTGCCGTTCGACCTGGCCACCGGGGCGTTCGCGGCGCCGGTCCTGAACCAGCCGCTGGACTACCCGCGCCAGTCGACCGTCGGGGGCGGCGCCTGCGACGGCGCTGCCTGGTTCCCGTGGACCGACACCTGGCCGACCTCGCAGAACGGCAACCCCTGCGGTTCCACCCTCATCGCCCAGCCCGAACCCGAGCTGGGCGAGATCGCGTTCGAGACCGACGGCTCGATGCTGCTGGCCTTCCGCGACCGCTTCGCCGACCGGGCGCCGTCCGGTGTCCCCTACTCCACCGTGATGTCGGGCGGTGACCTCAACAAGGCCTGCCCGGCGAACGGCGGCTACGTGATGGACACCAACAACGGATGCGGACTGGCCCCCCGGGGCACCCGCTTCTTCGACACCGCCTGGGGCGGTCACCGCAACACGGCGTTCGCGGGCATGGCGGACTCCAAGGTCGAGAACACCATCGCGACCTCGGCGTTCGACCCCAACCACACCGCCCTCGGCTACGGCACCTCGTTCCTCCAGCGGGACGGCAAGCAGGACCCGAAGTTCGGGTTCCGGCTCACGCCGAAGGACGAGGTGTCCCCGTTCGGCAAGGGCGCCTCGATGGGTGACCTGGAGGTGCTCTGCGACCAGGCCCCGCTCCAGATCGGCAACCGGGTCTGGTACGACCCCGAGCGCAGCGGCATCCAGCGCCCGGGCCAGAAGCCCGTGCCCGGAGCGACCGTCAACCTCTACGACGAGACGGGGAAGCTCGTCGGCACCACCAGGACCACCGAGCGCGGTGAGTACTACTTCGACGACTCCAACGTCACCGGCGGCCTCAAGCCCCGGACGAAGTACACCGTCCGGCTGGACAACCCCGCCGACTACGCCAAGGGCGGCCCGCTCCACCAGTGGGTGCCGACCGACGCGGACGCCGGCGACAACGCGTTCATCAACTCGAAGGGCATCGTCCCGGCGGGCGGGCAGTACGCCGAACGGGCGCTGACCACCGGTGGACCGGGCGAGAACGACCACACCTTCGACTTCGGCTTCCGGCAGCAGGAGGGCGCGCTGCGCCTGGTCAAGCACGACCAGGACGGCAAGCCGCTGGCGGGCGCGAAGTTCCGCCTGTGGAAGGAGAGCAACGGCACCGACGGGCTGCAGAGCACCGGTGACAAGCCCGACACGGCGGTCGGCGACCCCTGCACCACCGGGGCCGACGGCATCTGCCTGGGCAGCGGTGTGGTGGGCTCGTACTACTGGCAGGAGGTGAGCCCGCCGGAGGGTTACTCCGCGCCGGAGAAGACGGTGTTCGGGCCGCTGGTGCTGAACGCCGACAACCTGGCCGCCGGAGTCGAGGTGACGGCCGTCAACCGGCTGATCCCGACCCCGACGCCCAGCCCGACGGCCACCCCGACGCCGACGGCGACGCCCACCGAGACGCCGACGCCGACGCCGACCCCCACCCCGACGCCGACGCCGACGGCTCCGCAGACCCAGGCGCCGGCGCTGCCGTCCCCGGCCGCGCCGCCGCCGCCGGCGCCGGCCGCCCCCGCCCCCGGATCGCACCTGGCCAACACCGGGGCGAACGAGGGCATCCCGGTGATGGCCGCCGGTGCGGGCACGCTGACCGTGCTCGGCGCGGGCCTCGTGCTGCTGGCGCGCCGCCGCCGGACCCGGCAGCAGTAGCCCGACCCCGGTGGCGCACCCCCGCCCGTGCGGGGGCGTGACGCCGGAACCAGGGCGGGTCC